>JALNXB010000081.1 GCA_023230585.1 bacterium | reverse complement strand
CATACACCTTCTACGCCACAATCGGGCACTCTGAGAACTCACCCTTCTGCATATAAAGCATCTCCGAAGGGCTTAACAGGCTCAGAGTATAAGAACAAAAGGCTTGAACCTTTTGTTAACAGCCCCCCCCATTCCGTCTTTTGTAGTTTATCTTGCGAGCTTTACCCGCCGTAGCCAACCTACGCTAAAATAAAAGCTTCGGCAGGTATACCTTGGCGTAGGAGGGGCCTCTTAGCGTGGCAATCCCGCCGAAGGCGAAAAAGGAATGGGGGTAAACAATAGTAGGGATAAAAACGAGGATTGCCACATCATTAGAAGGCATTCCTCGCAATGCCATAAAACGGCAGATAAAGACAAAAGACCCCCTCACCTTACATCCTCTCCCCCAATGAACAGAATAAAGAAATTAATCAAGATCAAGGGATTTACGTAGAACAAGGATTACATCTCGTATGTTAACTCCGTCTGTACCGTTCATATCGGCTCTGTTTTGCAACCAATCAGGATATTCTGTATATGTGTTCTCATTAATAGTTACAGACAACCCTATAGACATCCTTAAACATAATATGACATCGGATATATTAACAGTCCCATCGCCGTTAATATCCCCCAACTCTACAGATTCTGTTTTAAAACTTGTTTCATCTGACCAGTAAGACCAAGCACCACCTTCGTCTTGATACCTTACTTGCCAAGAATATTCTGTATCATAATTTAGTTTCCCCACAGGAATATCAATTTCAATAAGGTTGTTGGTATCTCTACCACTATCAAAAGCCGTTTCTTCATTATTTTTAAAGGTTATTTTCCATTGAGATGCTTTATGTTCAGCCAAACCCGCACCTTCAAAGTTACTTGCTTTTAAAGAGGGTGTGATACTAACCTCTACAGAATTGTCATCTGGGCTTACGTTGTTCGGTTTTTGGGGAGAAGTTGCCAAAGTGTCAGCAGTGAACCAGGTTTCATCTGACCAGTCAGACCATATATCAGCACCATTTTGATACTTTACTCGCCAATAGTATGTAAAACCAGTTTCAAGGTCTATGGGAGGAGAAAATTCTTCTGCAGGAGTTTGGGTTTCCTCATCCACCACAGGGGTTTCATAAGTATTTTCTGCTTTTCTTATTTGCCAATGGGTTTTTTTGTGAATATCACTTCCAGTATATTCCTCCCCTGCTCCTTTCTCAAAGGAACTGGCTTTAAGTTTGTAACCAGAAAGTAAAACGTTTGTTGCTCCATCAGAGGGAGATATATTGATAGGTTTTAGGGGCGATGATACAATTGTAATTAAGTTGCCTATAATCGGGTCGCCCTCGCAGGTTACATCTAAACCACTTGTTTTTCCAATAGAGGTAATATCTATATTTTTAAGAAGGTCTATACCAAAAGTTTCCCCACTTTGGGGTGTTCCATTAAAATCAAAACGGAGTTCCCAGTGTTTGTTCGAGTCGTTTGGACCTACCTCAACATTTAGTTCATTGAAAGTTATTTTATTCTCTGCTATTGTGCCAACACCAGCCAGTGTATCAAAATCTCCGTTATTATTTGAATCATAATATAGTTTTGCCGATGAAAGAGAAGTTGAAATATTGCCAGTACCTTTTGGTGTAAAATTTATTTTTTTAATTGTTACCTTTTCATAGTTACCAATAGTCCCTAAATCAAACCTAAAAATAGGGACATCTTTTGAGTTAGAAGCAACTGGGTCGGAACTATTTATCTGGTCTTCAGGTTCGGTTTTATATAACCCTTCAACATATGTGATAGAGCAAAGGTCGTTTATAATGGTTAAACCGTTTTGGAAAGTGGGAACCCAGATAACAGGAAATTCAAAGCCTTCTTTCTCTGCAACAAGGTAATAGTAGCCAGGATTTAAGTTTATTATGATACATCCACCATCTGGTTCGGTTGAAGTTAACTCTGGGTCAACATGCCCTTCCTCATCAAGATAATAACGGGTTATAGGTGTTATTTGGTTACCTGAATCATCAAAGAGTTCTATTTTTACGTTAGATATCTCGGAATCTATTAGTATAGAACCTTTATCCGCTTGTGGAAGTTGCCCTACTGCTTCCTCAAACATCTCCTCTGTAACCATAAAGAGTTGAATATCATTGTTACCAGATTCAACAAGACCATATAGATATGTATCAAGAAAACCAGTTTTAGATGACTTCAAAACACACATAGAGTTTGATGGAATATCTTCTAAATCAAAAGAACCATCGTTACCGGAAGAAGCCGTCTTTAACCCCAATAAAGCAATGTCGGCTCCTACAACAGGTTCTTCTCCATCACCATCATCAGTAAATGCTATACCACTTATATTGGTTGGATTAACTGGCAAGATAGACATAAGAGTTAAAGCATCAGGGTAAGCAACAGCAATTGCAGTAGAAAGAGTTATTCCAGCTTTAGCCCCTTTTACAATAACAGGTCTGCCGGGCTCAACGTTGTATATACCAAAAAATCCGAGGTCAGTTGTGCTTGTAGAATTACCAGGTTTTAACATATAACGTAAAGAAGCCTCAATATATTTAACAACTCCAGCCGGTTCGCCTGTATCAAGATATATTGCTTCAATTGTTACGCCTTCACCATCTGTTAATCCAACAATATCTCCTCTACCTGAGATATGTTTAGGAGCAGTCCCTGAACTTATATTTTTAGTATAAAGGTTATTATCAAAAATAAATGCTGCTTGGTAAACATTATTTTCGCCTGTATCTAAAAACTGGGTATAGGTTGTTTTATAACCGTCCTTTGTCAATTTTAAGCCAGAAATTGAGTTAGAAGGTATATCGTTTAAAGTAAATTCCCCATTAGCGTCGGTTATAACACTCCTTGTTGTTCCAAGAAATTGGATTTCAACACCTCCGACGGGAGGAAATTCTGGTGGGAGAGCAATTTTCACATTGTTAATTGTTCCTGATATGTTTATGCTTCCAAAAAGAGTGAATGGAATAAAGAGAAGAGCAATAAGCAGAAGAAGGGATGTTTTTTTGAAAACCATAAAACCTCCATTGTTATTAAAAACAAGTTATTTTTTATTTATTTTATAACATTTTAGAGGTTTTAGTCAAAAGTTTTTTCTTTGGTTCTCATTACTTTTTGCCACATTTAATAAAGACGAAGGTCGGACCTCCGCAAAATACTCCCTCTTTGCCTTCTCCCCTTGAGAATTGTAGGTATTGGAAATCCCCAAGGGTTTGCAGAGAGGTTAATGGGATGAGGTTTATCCACCGAAGCCAACCTACGCTAAAATACAAGCTTCGGCAGGTATACCTTGGCGTAGGAGGAGGTGTAGTTGGCAGGCAAGGAAAAATACGAGGGATTGCCCTGCATGTCATTCCGGACTTGATCCGGAATCTCGCTTTTCCTACTACCAGCGTGGGTTAGGTGAGAGATCCTGAAACAAGTTCAGTATGGTAAAAGGGGTGGATAGAAGGCAAAAAGCAATGCTAAAGTATTGATAACCATAGACTTGCAAACCGCGTAGGTTTGCAAGCTGAAAGAGGTTAGTTGTGTTTGATGAATTTATCGCCTTCAATAGGAAAGTTTTTCTCTTGAAATGTTACACCTATACCATTAAACTCTTTTATACCTTTCTCTTTGTTAGGTATTGTAACTTCATATTTTATTTCAAACTCTTTAAGGTTTTTTTCAAATATTAGCCATTTGTATGCTCTATCCTCGTATTTCATCCAGGCAGGAGTAGCTGAGGTTATTTTCCAGTTAATAGGGAGTATCTCTTCAATTATTACACCTGTTATGTCGGGTATTGGTCTAACCTTTAATGTTACAAAGAGAGGTTCTCCTGAAGAGTAGGTTTTAGGAAGGATTCTTGTAATAGTGGTTCGAGGTTTTTCTATTTCTGGTTTTGAGACTTCTTTTTCTATTAAGATATCAATTGTTTTTTCTTTATTTGGAGTAGTTTTAACTGAAGTTGTGCATCCAGACATAAGTAAGCAACTCATGACAATGAGCAGTAAGCATATTTTTTTCATTTTTCTCCTTATGTTTGTTATTTATTCTTTTGGTTGATTATAAAATGGGCTATTTTTTTTGTCAAAGAGGAAAAAGGGTGAGAGGGGCAAGAAAAAAAATTATTTTTTTGTGATTTTACCAAATATAATATAGAATATACTACCAAGTATTAAAACTTACATATCGTTTAATAAAACCTACAGTTTTTAATAACAACGGAGGGACAAATGAAATTTACAGGGATAAGTGATGAGGCTGGTCAACCTATTGAAGTGCAAATAAAGGCCCATAAGGAGTTGGGTTGGGATTATTTGGAAATTAGAGAGGTTGATAAAGAAAATCTTACTCTTATGTCAGATGAAAAGTTTGATGAAGTTTATGCAAAAGTATCTGAAGCCGGGATGAAAGTTTCTTGTTTTGCAGGTGCTGTCGGTAATTGGGCTACAAAGATTTCTGGAGATTTTACAAAAGATTATGACGAGATCAAAAGAGCTATCCCAAGAATGAAAAAATTTAACACTAAATATATTCGAGTTATGTCCTGGCCAAACGATAGTGAAAACCCTTGGACTTATGAAGATTGGGGAAAAGAAGCTATCAGACGAATGAAGGTGTTGGCAAAAATGGCTGAAGATGCTGGAATAATTCTTGCCCACGAAAACTGTAGTGGTTGGGCTGCAAAAACAAAAGAGATGCTCCGCATTTATGAAGAAGTTGATTCCCCTGCTTTCAAACTTATGTATGACACAGGAAACGTTGTTGCCTATCAAGATGGTGATGCTTTTGATAATTATATGCAACTTAAACCATATATTGGTTATGTGCATATAAAAGATTATAAGAGAATTGATGGTAAATCTGCAGCTGTTTATCCAGGAGAAGGAGAAGGGAGAGTTAAAGAGGTAATGGCTGATTTGAAAAAAACTGGGTATGATGGTTTTGTTTCCATAGAACCCCATATGGCAAGTGTTGTTCATTTGAGAAAAGTTGGAGACCCAGAAGAAACATATAATATATATATAAATTATGGAAAAACACTAATCTCTATTGCAAAAAGTTAAGTCTGCTGAAGAATTATTATGAAAGAACAAGTTGTAGTGATAAAGTGTAGTTCGTATGATAAAGAAGAGGTAGAAAAAGCTGTTAAAAAAATATTCTTTTTGACGGGTGTTAAACCTGACGCTTTCGAAAAGATATTATTTAAACCAAATATGCTTTCTGCAAGGTTGCCAGAAGAAGGTGTAACTACTCATCCTTCTGTATTGGAAGAGGCTGTTCTTTATTTTGAGAATTGTCAGAAAATTATTGGAGATAGCCCTGCAAATTCATTGAAACCGATTCCTGTATATTGGGAAAAATGTGGGTTTAAAAAAGTTGCTGATAATACAGGAGCAAAACTTGTTAAGTTTGATAACTCTTTTTTTGTTGAGGTGTCTGGAAAAAATACCGTTAAGGTACCTGTTACTCCTCTAATAAAAGATTTTTCGCTTGTAAATATATCAAAGCTTAAAACCCACGGGCTAACAATTTTAACAGCGGCAATAAAAAATCTTTACGGGCTTATTCCCGGTTATCATAAAAGTGTGCTACATAGTAAATTTGTTTCGCCTATAGATTTTTCAGAATTTATTGCTGATTACTACCATAATATAAGACAGTATGTTTCTTTTAACCTAGTTGACGCAGTTGTTTCTATGGAAGGTAAAGGACCTTCTGCCGGAAAATTGAAGCTTACTGGATATATTATTGGAGGGACAAATGCTGTTGCTGTTGATATGATATGTTGTCGTCTGCTTGGTTTAAATGTAAAGAATGTCCCCTTTCTTCAAAAATATGATGAAAAATATGGGCTTCCAGATGTAGAACTTACTGGTGACGAATTAGTACCTGTTAAAAACTTTTCTATTCCTGGAAAAAATAAACATATTTTAACGTCTAACAAGGTTATTAAGAGATGTTTAAACTTTGTAGGAAAGTTTTTTAAAATTTTGCCTGAGATACAATACGAAAAATGTAAAAAATGTTATGCTTGTGTCCAGGTTTGTCCTGTAAAGGCTATTTCAAAAGAGTTGGTAGTAGATAAGAATAAGTGTATTAGTTGTTTATGTTGTTTTGAGGTTTGCCCTTATAAAGCAATTGAAGTTAAAAAGAGTTTTATTGCAAGACTGTTTACTTGAAGGAATAGGGAGCGGATAAAAAGATGTTTGAAACCCCCATTCCTTTTCGCTACACTTGACTAAGACGAAAGTCAGACCTCCGCAAAGAGCGCCGAGGGCCGACCTTCATCACTAAATTAGTGTAAAAAGAAGAAAAGCGAAAGACGAAAAGATAAAAGCAAAGACAAAAAGACCCCCTCATCCTTGTTCCTTCTCCCCCAAGAGGAGAGGAATGTTGGAGTGGAATATCTCGGTTTTATTACTCCTGTTACGTGAGTGACGGAGTAGGAGGAAAGCGTAAAAGCAAAAAAACGTCGGATTACCCGTGTTTGTCATTCCGGACTTGATCCGGAATCTCGCTTTTACTACTCTTGTTACGTGAGTGACGGAGTG
>JALNXB010000080.1 GCA_023230585.1 bacterium | reverse complement strand
CATCTCCGAAGGGCTTAACAGGCTCAGAGTAGAAGAACAAAAGGCTTGAACCTTTTGTTAACAGCCCGATTCTTGCTTGAGTTGTAGTTGCACCTCGTAATTTGTTCATAGACACATACTTTTTTACTGGAAGAAAAGACAAAGGCAATGATAAAAACATAAATAACCCCCTCACCTTGCATTCTCTCCCCCAGAGGAGAGGCAAACAAGAAAAGATTGTCATTGCGAGTGAATATAAAACAAGCCCCCGCAATTTGCGAAGTAAGTCCCACTGGGTACTCTGGACAAGATCACTCGAAAGTGAAAAAATCAATAATGCTTTACTCTTGCAGTTCCATTAGCAGAATAGACTATCTGAACGTTATCTCCTTTTCTATAATACTCGCCTGGGGCTTTCTCTTGTACTATAGCAACAATCTTTCCATCTTCAAGTTGCACAGTTATCTCTATGCCTTCTTTAGTACTGACTTTTTGCTCTACAGCCCCGCCTGCAACTGCCCCAACTACCCCACCAATAACTGTTGCAGTGCCTCTACTTGCCCCCTTACCTATAGCGTGGCCAGCTGCTGCCCCTGCCGCCGCACCAGTGATAGTACCAACAGGTCCAGACTCACCTTGTATAACAACATCGTTTACACCAATAACAGTTCCCAAATAGACAGAGTGCATTTTTCTTGCTTCACCCCTTTCATAACTGGAACCAGTAAGAGGTGTTTGGCAACCCGTTAAAGCAAATACCATAAACCCCATAAAAAAATATATAATGATTTTCTTATACATAATTCCTCCTTTAAAATTTATTTATTAAAATGTATAAACTATCTTCTCACCTTGCATCCTCTCTTCCCTCAAAGGGAGAGGCGAGAGGAGTAGTAATTGCCACGCTCCCTTCGGTCACTCGCAATGACAAGCAATAGGCTAACAACCCTCCCCTGACATACTCGAGAGATAAAACTCGCAAGACAAACTTAAAAAGACGGAACAAGAGGGCACTACTGAGCCAAAATCAATGCCTCTTCCATCACATCAACACTTACAAAAACCTCATCTGAAATCATTTTTATTGGATACATCATATTTATAATCTCATTTTTGATAACCATCTGAGATAAAGGAAAATTCAAAATAATCTTTGTATCATTGTAAGGGATAGTTACAGATCTGCTATTCTTCTCTAATTTCCCTTCATACATAAACAACTTTAAAACACTCCTTAAACTTACATACTCAACGCCATCTATAGAGTATATAGGTAATTTGTTCTCCTTTAAAACTTCAACGAAATTTTCAGATGTTAGACCTGCCGGTTTTACACTCGGAATAAAGGGTATAACCTCTACATTTTTTGCATTGGTAATATTGGTTGCAACAAGCGGAGTTTCCACTTCTGGTTGTTCAAGAACCTTTTCCTCTACCTCTTCTTTTTCAGAAACTGCCGAAACAACATTAGGTGTCCCAGCAACTTCTTTTTTTAATCCTTTTAAAATCAAATATTGGTAAAAAAAGAGCGACATATATATAATAAGAAAAGATAAAACTGAGACCAGAACCACCTGTTTTGATTTAACAACTAACCAAGAAAAATGTGGCATAGGAAGTTCTTCATTTGCTACCTGATTGGTAGATATAGGTTGTAAAGGTTTTATGTCAGCGGTGTTAATAGTTCCCTTATATTTTTTTTCTTCTTTATCTTGAGCAGGGATTTCGCTAATAATAGGTTCCGACAAAGTTGTAGATACATCTTTATAGGCAGAACTTTCTTTTAAAGCATCAAAATTTTTATCTTCCACTATCTTCTCGTATTCTCTTAAAAATATTTTTAAGAGATGTTCGCTTTCTGGAGGAATTTTAGTAAAATTAAGACCATAAAAAACCTCATTATCTTTGCCAACCTGAATATTGGACACCTCACAATAAGCGGAAAAAATAGCGTTCCCCAGTGAAAGATTAAAAAAAGGAAAAACGTTAGGGTCAAGTTGAAGTTCTATAATATATTTATGTTTTTTTACTGGGAGTGAGTAGTATGTGGCAATTTTAGTTCCCTTTTCTGAAAGGTCAAAAGCAGAAATTGCCATCTTCTTTTCTATGTTCCTAACATCTATAAGAAAACCTGTAATCTCTTCTGTCTTTAACCTTTCAAAACCACGCCTATCAATTTCAAAACCTGAATCAGGACAGAATATAGCAAGGTCAGGTACAGGAAAATAGAAGCACCCCTTTGAAAAATATCTAACGTTGTCGTAATCTTTAAAGAGAAGGTCTCCTACAACTTTTTCGGTTATTTTTGTCTTTACCAAAAGTTGGAATACAAACTCCCTGCCCGGAGTTTTACTTTTAAAGATTGCTCTGTAACGTTTATCCCCTATTTTAAGAACAAATTCATCTGCCCTTTCAAGTTCCATAATATCATTCTACCTTTTTTTTTAGTTTTTTTCCAGAAATAAATGTAATGCCCCCATTCCGTCTTTTGTAGTTTATCTTGCGAGCTTTACCCGCCGAAGCCAACCTACGCTAAAATACAAGCTTCGGCAGGTATACCTTGGCGTAGGAGGGGCTTTATGCAGGCGAGGAATAACGGAAGACGTAACTATAGTAAGGATAAAAGATGAGAACTCCCCCTATATGTCATTCCGGACTTGATCCGGAATCTCGTTTTTCTTGCTACCAGCGTGGGTTACATTAGAGATCCTGAAACAAGTTCAGGAAGACAAATTTGGGGCGTCAGGAGGGCATAGTGGGTAGGTAGAAAGAGAATATTATGGCAAATTTTTCTGCCCTATTATAGACCCACTACCCCTTGTTGAACTATAATTTCCAGATATACCCCCACCATCTGAGCCACTAACCTGATAGATAATTTTATCCTCAGAAACAGATCTTCCGAACAAAAGCCATTGATAAGATGTATTGCTCACTTTTGAATAGTTAGGAGTCGCTGAGGTTATTTTATAGCCAGATGGTAATTTTTCATTAATTATCAACCCAGTTATTTCGCCCTTAACAGTTATATCAAGAGTAACAACAGACACATCAATACTTCTCACTATAGTAACAGTGGGCAGGGCTGGAGGGTCATCTTCTTCATTCTTATCATCTACCTTGACTTCACTTTTAAGGTTTTTTTTGTTTACTTCTAAATCATCGCCACCACCAGAAAAAGCAGGTGTGTCTTTACTGCTTGAAGGTGTTGTTGAAGTGTTAACAACTCGAGTTGCTCCTGGTGCAAGAGAAGTTGTAGATGCGTAGGTTGATGTTGGTAGGGAAAAAGTAGAAGAAAAGGTTGACGGCGGTGTTACATTTGTAATTGCAGAAGTATTGTTTATTTGTTGAGCAGAACCGGTTACGCTCTTACCAGTTTGCCAAGAAGGATAATATTTTTCGTAAATTGAAACAACTTTTTTAAGCCATTCAGGTCCAGAATATTCTTTTTCTACCTTAGGCTCAATAGATTCAGTAGTTTTGTATTGTTTAAATGGTTTTACTTCCACAGGTTTTACAACAGAAAATGGGTTTAGATTTGGTTCTTTGTTTACTTGAATAGGAGCGATGGTTGATAATTTTACCTTTGCTTTCTTTTGATTAGATAGGTTTGTTTTTGAAACAAGAAACGAAACAAGAGCAAAAATAGCAAGTAAGACAATAAAACTCTGCCTGTTTGGTTTCCTCATAAGGTTTTCTCCATAAAAAAATTAGTATTATAGTACTAATTTACCAATTTGAAGGTCTTTTGTCAAGTTTTTTTGTAGTTACCCATTCCGTCTTTGCGAGTGATGAAGGTTGTACCTCAGAGTATTTTGCGGAGGTCCGACCTTCGTCTTAATAAAGTGTAAAGGAAAAGTCTCCCCCAATATGTCACTCCGGACTTGATCCGGAATCTCGTTTTTTACAGCCCCCCATTCCGTCTTTGCGAGTGATGAAGGTTGTACCTCGGAGTCTTTTGCGGAGATCCGACCTTCGTTTTACTCAAGTGTAGTGAAAAGTCTCCCCCTATATGTCATTCCGAACTTGATCCGGAATCTCGTTTTTTACAACCCCCCATTCCGTCTTTGCGAGTGATGAAGGTTGTACCTCGGAGTATTTTGCGGAGGTCCGACCTTCGTCTTAATAAAGTGTAAAGGAAAAGTCTCCCCCTATATGTCATTCCGGACTTGATCCGGAATCTCGTTTTTTACGTTGTGCCTATTACCAACGTGGGTTACATTAGAGATCCTGAAACAAGTTCAAGATGACAAAACCGAGCGTTAGGATGGTAAAAAAAAAGGCGGGGTTTTAAGCCCCGCCTTTTGTATGCGTATTTTAAGAAAACTTTATAGTCCCATTCTTAACCCAGAAAACAACCTCCAGTCGCTTGCTCCGTACCCATCAACAAGAGCAAAACCGCCACCTACTGTAAAAGTAAAGTTTTTGCAGTTTTGTCCGTAAGAAACAAGCAATTCTACTGGAGAACTTGCTCTCTCAAAAAGTTCTTCACTTCTACCATAAAGTTCAGTTGATATGTAGGAAGAGTTTCCAGGTAGATTATATACAAGGCCTGCCCCAAAAAGTAGAGAATGATTTATAGGTACCTGAGCAAGTTTTTCTTTGCTCTGGTAGGCAAACCCAAGATTTAGAGTAAACAAGGTATTCTCGTTAAGTTTTGTGTCGTATATACCTTTAACCCCAAAAGCGGCGTTTTCTGAACCAAGCCCAGCGTCTTCGTTACCTGTTGTAAATTGTATGTAAGGAGCAATCGCTACTTTACCTTCCATTAGAGTGTTAGGTAACCTCAATTTTCCACTAAGTACCATATCTCCAAAACCATCTTTTTCTATTGGGCTTGCTGCACCTTGATTAAAAACATAAGGGATAACTAAAGATATTTGAGAGTTTTCTGTTAGCCCCATTGTTATACCAGCATTAAGCAAGCTCTGGTCTTTAATAAGGTCAATATCTTTTCCTCCCGCTTTGGCTTCAAGAGGGTTTTTAGCAAAAGAGTAGAAAAAATCAACCGCAACCTTCTGGCTACCAATTGTTTTGGTAGTTGGAACTATAACAGTTGCTTCTTCTGCTGGTGCTACCTTGAAGTGGTTTGTTTCTGCTCCAAAGACGTTCGTAGTTACACCAAGAAAGAGTCCTACCATAAGCAAGGTAACAATTGCCTTTCTATTTCTTTTTCTAAGCCCAACAAGCAGTAATCCCAATCCAAGAAGAATATAAGGTAGTAACCCTTTCACAAGGATGTAAGCAATGCCGTATAAAGGTAACAGAGATATTCTAACAACTGCTTTCAATGCTTCGTTTTGTGAGATAATAGAAGCATATTTAGGGCTATGTTTGTAGTACCATCTAACAAATGCTTTACCTGCTGTACTTGTCAAAAGGTATCTATCGCGGAACTGTCTGAGTATCTGAACGTGTCTTTCAAATGGTGAACCAAAAGCGGCTGTTGCTATGAAACATCCGCCACCTCCAGAAACCTTATCAAAACCTGAAAAGACGCCCAAACCGATTGGGTCGGCTATTACTCCGTTAGCTTCGCCATCAAAGTCCCATTTTCCGCCATCTTGTAGGGTTATTTTTACTACTGTATATTTATTACCTTCATTATTTATAACTGTGCCTCTTATTTCAGCATCATCAAAAATTAACAATTCGTTTGTATCAGGATTATATTTCCAAATCCCGCCGTTAAAGTCTCCCGGAATAAGAAGGTCAAATGTAGCAGTTGCGCCGGGTGCATCCAATTCTATGCGAACATCAAACATATAGTTTATATCGAGGGCATCTGTACCTTCAACATTCTCAGGATTAAGAAGTTCTACTACTACATTTCCAGTACCTGTTGAACATTCAGGGTAGGTAGCCATAAGAAGTTCGCCTGTTCTTGGGTCTTTGAAAGGATGTGCACCATCTATTCTTAGGTCTATTTCTGCTTCAGAGAAAGAGTTAAGGAAGTCAGTATCTGTTTCATCAACTTCAGGAATATATCTTTCTACTGCAAAAAATCCTGACCAGTCAGACCAGAGAGGATTTGTTATTGGAGTACCTTTGTCGTTAGATTCTTCACGAGCATATTCCCCCATATCGTTATCGCTAACTCTCCATCTATATTTTTTATCTGGCTTAAAGAGCCCCCAAGGCGCTATTAATTTTACAATATTTTGGTCGTTCAAAGTTTTATTAACGCCTTTCAATTCATAGATTAGTGTACCGGGATATACTTTTCCAGTTGAGTTGAACTCTATCTTTTCTTCTATTTCAAAGTCACAGTTGGCTGTTCCGCCAGTTTCGCTTCTGAAAAACTGAGAAGTAAAAGGTACAAATGGAAACTCTTCTGTTATTGAATAATCCTCGTCAAGTGGCTCTACTATTTCTGGTTGCTGAATAATAACCATTTTAACCAGAATGTTTTCACTACCACCGTTTGAAGTGATAGGAATTGTAGCATTGTAGGTACCGCCTGTTAATTCACCTTTTGTGGCTGTTATAGTTATGTTGCAACTATTAGTTCCAGCACTTTTAGAACCAGGTATTATTTCTGCTGGTATAAGTGTACCTTCTGTTGGGACAACCTGTAACCATTCATCTCCTTGCTGATAGACTATCTCGCCTACCTGCCAATT
>JALNXB010000079.1 GCA_023230585.1 bacterium | reverse complement strand
CGCTTTTTGTCGTTGCGAAGGAACGCTTTGTGTGACTGCGGCAATCCTCGTTTTTATCCTATACACTATTGTTTACCCCCATTCCTTTTTCGCCTTCGGCGGGATTGCCACGCTAAGAGGCGCTCGCAAAGACGGAATGGGGGGGCTGTTAACAAAAGGTTCAAGCCTTTTGTTCCCCTACTCTGAGCCTGTTAAGCCCTTCGGAGACGCTCTTTATGCAGAAGGGTGAGTTCTCAGAGTGCCCGATTGTGGCGTAGAAGGTGTATGCACCGTAGTACCAGAGTGAGTAGATACACCCCATACTTTTTTACCACTTATATTCTAATATAACTTGTAACTTTTTTAATGTCAAAGATTTCTTTATAAAAAGACAAAAATATGGTATAATATTTTAGTTATGGAGAACCTTACCCCTATGCTTAAACAATATAAAAAAATAAAAGACGAACACCCTGATTATATACTCTTTTTCAGATTAGGTGACTTTTATGAGATGTTTTACGAAGACGCTAAAGTTGCTTCAGGTATATTGGACCTTGTTTTAACTGCAAGGAGTGCTGGCGCATCAGGAAAAGCTCCTATGTGTGGTATTCCTTACCATTCTGCAGATTCATATATCTCTAAACTTATAAAAGCAGGAAAAAAAGTCGCTATATGTGAACAGGTTGAAGACGCCTCATCTGCAAAAGGAATAGTCAACAGAGAGGTTGTTCGACTTATCACAACAGGCACCTTTATAGACGATAATACTACCGATACCAGATACCTGTTATCTTTATATCCAACCCAACAAAATGTAGGTATTTCATTTATAGATTCTGAAGGCGGTACAATACGCACCTGCGAAGTTAAAGATATAGGTAAAGTTGCTGAGATAATTTCAAGATTAAGTGTATATGAAACTATTTTCCCTGCTTCAAAAAGAGAGTTTACGGAAAACTTTTTTAATACCAACTCAGCCCTTGCTTCAAAAAAAATCACTTTAACAGAATGTGAAGATTGGATTTACAACCTTGACATATCCAAGCAGAATTTATGCAACCATTTCAAAACGGGAAATTTAAGCGGTTTTGGGATAGAAGACAAACCTCTTGCAATAAGAAGTTCTGGGGCTTTACTTGAATATCTCAAAGAGGTAAACAAAAAACCTCTTACTCATATAAATACGCTTTCTCTATATACAGACAACCAGTATCTTTATATATCTCCAGCAGCGACTTATGGCCTTGAACTAAACAAACTTATAGGTATTCTGGATAAGACCTCAACCCCTATGGGCAAGAGAACACTCAAATTTTGGTTACACCATCCTTCACTAAATATTAAAGAAATAAAAGAAAGGCAGGAAGGCGTAAAAACTATAATAGACAATACTAACCTAAAGACATCTTTAATAGAAACTTTACAAAGTATTGGTGATGTAGAAAAATCTATATCAAGAATAAGTTGCGGGTATACTGGTATAGTTAAGGATATTATTAGTATAAAAACGTTGCTCGAGAAAATACCTTTACTTAAAGAACTTCTAAAAACAGAAGAGAAAAATAACAAACTTTTTTCCCTTCCTGATATACCAGAACTCCGTGAATTTCTTGATATGATAGTATCTTCTGATATATCACCTTCTTCCTATGAGGGTAGATTTGTAAAAAAAGGTTATGATGCACAGATGGATGAGTTAAGAGGTTTAAGAGATAATATAAAAGAATGGCTACGCAACCTACAAAAAGAAGAAATCAAAAGAACAGGTATAAACTCTTTAAAAATAGGTTTTAACAAGGTTTTTGGGTACTATATTGAGGTTACTAGGAGTTATCTTTCACTCGTCCCAGAAAATTATATAAGAAAACAGACCCTTGTGAACGGAGAAAGGTTTATAACTCCTCAACTTAAAGAATTTGAAGAAAAAATTCTTACAGCGGAAGATAAAATACTTGAAATAGAAAACAAGGTAATAGAATTGGTGCGAGAAGAAATCCTTAAAAACTCAAAACTTCTTTACTCAATAACCGAATCTGTTGGAGTTGTTGATACTCTGTGCTCTTTTGCATCTAACGCTATAGAAAACAATTATATAAGACCTGACATAAACGAGGGTATGGACATTATCATAAAGAACGGAAGACACCCTGTGGTAGAAAAATTGATAGACGATTTTTTTACTTCCAACGATACCCTACTTGATAATAAAAAGAACCATTTCCTTATAATTACTGGACCTAATATGTCAGGAAAATCTACATATATTAGGCAGGTGGCTATAATTGTAATTATGGCACAAGCGGGCAGTTTTACACCTGCAGAAGAAGCAAAAATTGGGCTTGTAGATAAAGTTTTTACTCGTATAGGTGCTCACGATGAAATAAGTAAGGGGCATAGCACATTTATGGTTGAGATGACAGAAACCGCTGAGATACTTAACAATCTTTCAAAAAGAAGTTTAATAATATTGGATGAGATAGGTAGAGGAACAAGTACTTACGATGGGTTTTCTCTTGCGTGGGCTATATCTGAGCATATAACAAAAACTCAAGCAAGAACCCTTTTTGCAACACATTTTCATGAACTTACAGGGCTGGCTCAAAAAAATCAGGGTGTAAAAAACTATAATGTAGCTGTAAGTGAAAGTAGTAGCGGAGTTTCTTTCCTACACAAAATTATGCCAGGTGGAACAGACCAAAGTTATGGAATTTATGTGGCACAACTTGCAGGGGTGCCAGCAAATGTTTTAAGTAGAGCTAATGAAATTCTTTCAAAACTTGAACTTCAGGGAACATTGCAGGAGAGCATCATTGGAGAGATTAACATTGATACACCTTCTCTATTCGAAGAGAAAGAAGTGTCGCCATACAAAGAACTGAAAGAAAAGATAGATACACTTAAAGATGTAAAAGATAAAATACTTGCTATAAACATAGAAAACACTACACCTTTAGAGGTTAGTTTAAAACTTCAGAAGATACAAAAAGAGATACAAAATGGGAAAAATTAATGTTTTACCAGATAAACTTATAAGTAAAATTGCAGCAGGAGAAGTTGTAGAAAGACCTGCTTCAGTTGTAAAAGAGTGCCTTGAAAACTCCCTTGATGCAAACTCTAATAGTATAATAGTTGATATACAAAAAGCAGGGAAGGAATTAATATCTATAAGAGATGACGGTGATGGTATAGAACCAGACGATATAGACAAACTGTTTTATAGACATTCCACAAGCAAACTTAAAAATATAGAAGACCTTTACAAAATATCTTCTCTTGGCTTTCGAGGTGAAGCACTATATAGCATTGGAGCTGTTGCAGATGTTATACTAAAAAGCAGACATAAGGACAACTCCCAAACAGGTAAAGAAATACATATGAGAGGCGGAGAAAAAATAAAAGTAAGAGATATTGGGCATCCTATAGGAACAACAATAGAGATAAGAGAACTCTTTTTTAATACACCTGCAAGAAAAAAATTTCTTAAGACAGATTCGACAGAGTTCCGACAAATAGTAAACATATTTACTCCCTACTGCCTACTTTATTTTGATAAAAAATTTTCTTTAACACATAATAATAGAAAAATTCTAAATTATAACCCAGTTAGAGAAGATATTTTAAGGATATCTGAGGTCCTTAATGCAAATAAAGAAAATATCATTACAGCAGAAAAAAAGTTTATGAAAGAAGGGTTTTCTTGTAAAGTTTTCCTTGGGGATATAAACCTTCAAAGACCCCGCAGGGACCAGCAATTTATTTTTGTAAATAACAGACCTGTATATTGTCAATCTGTATCATACTCTGTAAATCAAGTTTATAGGAGTTTATTGCCAAGGGATGTTTATCCAATATTTGTTATATATATCAACCTACCTTATGTAGATGTTGATGCCAACATACACCCTTCCAAAAAAGAGGTCAAACTAAAAAATGACCTAACCATATCCTCTGCTATATCTCGCTTTACGTTTGAGTTGCTTGCAACTAAAGGAAAGGTTGCAGAAGTTAAAAGAGAAGATACACATTTTTCTCAAGAAAGTTCTGTTTTTTTAAAAAGTAGACCTATCTCAGACAATATTCAAGAACAGGTCTTTTTAAATGATAAAACACAATTTAAACACAACGAAGAAACTTGTGAGCACTTACAACCAACAACTATACAGCAAAAACTAAAAGAAGCTAACTATATAGGTTCTTATAAAAATAAATACCTTTTTTTTGAATCAGGTGACACTCTACTTTTAATAGACCAGCACGCAGCACACGAAAGGGTAAATTATGAAAAACTTAAAGACCAGTTTGAAACTGGTAGTGTAGAGGTCCAACAACTTCTAAGCCCTATGATTTTAAAACTTAATATAGAAGAGATGACTCTATGGGAAGAAAGTAATACAAAACTGGAGGAGATAGGTTTTTTAACTACACGTTGGGACTCAAACTCTATAGCTCTACACGGTTTTCCTCAACTGATAAGAAATCCTGAAATATCTGTAAGAAATCTCCTTGCAGAAAAACAGGTGAAGATGCTTAGTGAAGAACAACTTGCAAGAAGAGCGTGTAGAGGCTCTGTTTTAGCAGGAGAAAGACTAAATGAAGTTGAGGCTGTTCATATTAAAAATTCTCTATTAAAATGTAAAGTACCTTTTGTTTGTCCACACGGAAGACCTACTGTTGTTGAGTTTTCAGAAAGTTTTCTTGACAGACAATTCTTAAGGTGAAAGTTGTCACCTTCTTGCCTTCTACCCCAAGGGGAGAAGGATCAAGGATGAGGGGGGTAGTTGTCATTGCGAGTGAATATTAAGCAAGCACCCCCATTCCGTCTTTTGTAGTTAGTCTTGCGAGTTTTACTCGCCGAAGCCTTGGCGTAGGAGGGGTTTCGTAACGTCGCAATCCCTTAGAAAGCATTCGGGCTAAAACGCTCCTCGCAACGCCACAAAACGGAACAAGGCAAGGTTACTGAAACAAGTTCATGATGACAGGGTGGGCGGATATAAGGCATCAAGAATATGGAGGGGCTGTTAGCAAACAAGCAAAAAACGTTGAATAAAGGAATACAAAATGGAACTAAAAGAAAATTGCGGTATAGCGGCAGTATATGGTAACAAGAAGACAGCAGAAATCCTATACACTGCTCTTTTTTCTCTACAACACAGAGGGCAAGAGAGTTGTGGAATACTTACAGGAAACAGCAAAACTTCTACAAGTGAGAGAAGTATGGGGCTTGTATCAAACGCCTTTTCAACATCTACCATTAAGGCATTAAAAGGTAGTTATGGGATAGGACACGTTAGATATTCTACCACAGGCAGTTCTTCATCTAAAAATATACAACCCTTTATAGCAGAATATAAAGGTAAAACTTATGGGATTGCTCATAACGGCAACCTTGTCAATAGTATTTCCTTAAGGAAACTTCTTGAAGAAAAAGGAAGTATTTTTCAAACCACCCTCGACACAGAAATTATTATGCACCTTATTACTATGTCACGTAAAAAAACTTTTCTTGAAAAACTGCTTGATATATTACCTCAAATAAAAGGTGCTTTTTCTCTTGTTTTCTTCTCACCTGATGGTATTGTTGCAGTTAAAGACCCTTGGAGTTTTAGACCTCTTTGCCTTGGGAAACTTGATAACGGATATATTGTTGCTTCTGAGAGTTGTGCTTTCGATTTTGTAGGCGCTAAATATGTAAGAGAATTAAACCCAGGTGAAATACTTCTTATCAACAAGAACGGTTTAAAAAGTATTTATCAAGAGAAACAGAATAGAGTAGCAAGATGTATTTTTGAATTTATATACTTTGCAAGACCAGATAGTAAAATCTTTGGAGAAAGCGTATATTACGCTCGTAAGAGGATTGGCGAGAACCTTGCAGATGAATTTCCATATAAAGGAGATATTGTTATACCTATACCAGATTCAGGTAATATTGCTGCTTTAGGGTTTTCTCAAAGAAAAAAAATGCCATTTGAGATGGGTATAGTTAGAAACCATTATATAGGCAGAACATTTATACAACCTTTTCAGGAGTCACGAGAAAAGAGTGTTAAAATAAAACTCAACCCAATAAAAGAAGTCATCAAAGATAAAAGCGTAATTGTTATTGAGGATTCAATAGTTAGAGGGACAACAAGCAGACTAAGAATTGAAAATATTAGAGAAGCAGGTGCTAAAAAGATTTATATGGCTGTTAGTTGTCCACCCATTAAATATCCTTGTTTTTATGGGATAGATTTCCCCAATAAAGCAGAACTTATAGCAGGTAAAAACTCTGTTAAAGAGATTGAAAAAATTATTGGTGTTGATGGTTTGCATTATATTAGTTTAGAGCAGATGCTCTCTTCTTTGAACCTACCTAGTGAAGAATTCTGCACTGCATGTTTTACAGGCAAATATCCTATCAATTGCTCAGAAAAGTGCTATAAACCACAGCAGTAGCGAGTGCACAATCCTCTACCCCGTCCACTTTGTCACCTATGGGGCGGTAATAAAACCGAGATTCCGGATCAAGTCCGGAATGACATACAGAGGGATCACCTCTTTTATTTTCAACTTATACGAAGGTCAGACCTCCGCAAACAACACCGAGGACCGACCTTCATAACATTCGACGTGTAAAACTTGCAAAGATGGAATGGGGGGGCTTTGCCTTCTCCCCGCCAACTTTACCATCCTAACGCCCCAGTCTGTCATCTATGAAAAAGTATGTCAAGAGATAATACTCTCCCTGCGGCACATTATGCCATTGATTGCATACTTCCTTCTCAGGTAAAGCTATAAGGCGTATTGGAACATTCACACTATTGTTTT
>JALNXB010000078.1 GCA_023230585.1 bacterium | reverse complement strand
AATTACGAGGTGCAACTACAACTCAAGCAAGAATCGGGCTGTTAACAAAAGGTTCAAGCCTTTTGTTCTTCTACTCTGAGCCTGTTAAGCCCTTCGGAGATGTTTGCTATGCAGAAGGGTGAGTTCTCAGAGTGCCCGATTGTTGGGTAGAGGGTGTCTACTCACTCCCTCTTTGCCTTCTCCCCTTGAGGGAGAAGGATCAAGGATGAGGGGTGTAGTTGGCAGGCAAGGAAAAATACGAGGGATTGTCCTGTATGTCATTCCGGACTTGATCCGGAATCTCGTTTTGTTATATCACCCCATTCCTTTTCAATACACTTGATTAAGACGAAGGTCGGACCTCCGCAAAATACTCCGAGGTACCACCTTCATCACTCGCAAAGACGGAATGGGTTATTGGAGGCGGTAGAGTAGGGTGTATGGCAGGTTGTCCCTTAAAAGTCGTATATAAACCTGTTTGATGCCGTACTTCATTATGTTTTCGTATACGAAGAGGGGCTTTTCTGTGGAATTTAACGGGATTGTATTTACTTTTGTTATTATGTCGTTATTTTTTATTCCGTATCTGTTTAAGATACTATTTTCTGGGATATTGGTTAGTGTAAAGCCAATCACTTCTCCGTTTTCTTTTATTGAGGTTCCTCTTATTGTGCTTCCATCAGAAATTTCTTTTTGAAGTTCTTGAAGAAACTCGTCTATATTAATGTTGTATTGGTTATCTGTATAAATTTGTGTTGGGCTACAACCTTTTAGAGATACTTCCATTTCACGAAAACCATATTCGACTATTATTTTTTGGTCTTGTATATCCGTAATTAGTGCAGAGTTTATTATGTCACCAATTTTATAGAAGGTTGACTCTTTGGTCTTTTTGTCCTCAAGTATGACTATACTCTCTTTTGGTGAATTGGTATGATAAAAGGTACCTTTAAGTTCTATTAAATCGTTTAAATTGGGTAGTTTGGTTATTGGGAGAACTTCTTTTGGTGTTGTTGTGGGTTGTTCACTCTCTTTTTCTTTCATAGGGGCGAATATGTTTCTCTTTAAGACTGATGAATAATCGGCAGAGTGCAAAAAGATAGGGGCTAAGAGTATTATTATGAGGTATAGTTTGTTTTTCATTTTTTATCTTTTCTCCCCCCTCGGGGGTACTCGGGATAAACACTTGTAATGACAAGTAAAGATAAAGGCATTTAAAAACCCGCCCAATTTTGTTATCCTGAACTTGTTTCAGTAACCTTGCCTTGTTGCCGTTTTGTGGCGTTGCGAGAGCGTTTTATTCCATAGTTTTCATAGGGATTGCGACGTGGCAACCCTCGTCTTTATCCTATACACTATTGTTTATTCCCATTCCTTTTCCGCCTTCGGCGAGATTGCCACGCTCCCTTCAGTCGCTCGCAATGAGAAAATAATTAAACCTAAAATCTGTTGGCGAACCAGAGTAACGGTTGCAACCCAACCCGCACAATAGTTTTCAAACTACCTTTATCTCTTATATAATTGGCAACTGGTGGGCTATGTCTGTAATACCATCTTACAAACGCTCTTCCCATCCTGTTTGTTAATAAACGTTGGTCTCTAAACCTCTTTAAAGAAATCACCTCTTTTGCCATATCAGTTCCATAAACAGCCGTAGCAATAAAACATCCCCCTGAACCTGGCGGTGAAGATGGTTGACCTTCTGGGTATATAGATGCTTCTCGAGAAACAGGTCTTGATTCAACTACACCTCCATTGATATTTTTTCGAAGATATAGTTCATAACGATAAGGACCTCCAGGTAAAGGACCGCTTTCATTTATTTCGTAAAATATGTTGTTAGGGTTATTTGCAGTCCATTGAGAAACAATAATTGATTCAGCAAAAGTTCCGTCATTAAGGTAAATTCTCTTTAACCTAAAACTATCGGCACGGTTAGAAAAAGTATCTGAATTTCCCGGGGAATAAGACCTATCTGTCCACTGTATATTCATAGTTTCTGTTCCGGGAGCCAATCTAAAATCGGTTGGTCTTTGCGAATCTATAAATCCGAGCAATTTATTACCAACAACTTCATTTGAGGAAAAAGTTGTAATGGTTCCGCCTTGCGAAAAGAACATATCTACTCGGTAGTCGTAAGAAACACCTTCAACAGGTGGGTTTTGTCCATCTCTTCTATCAACATACCAGGTCTGGTTAATGTCTGTTATTGTTGCAATAACTACCCCATTTCTGATAACTTCATATCTTTTAAAAGTGTCATCGGATATGTGGGTAGAGTTGACCCAGTCAAGACGTATATAGTCGTATGTATTTTCTGATAAAAGGTATATCACACCAATATTTGGCGGGTTGAAGGCGCCTGATTGGCGTTTTACGTAAGGAGTTGATTTTATGCCGTTAGCATCTATTATTGCTATTGCTCGAGAACCCCAAGTGTCCCAATCTGTTTCATCTACTCCCCATCCAACTATACCTGCATCAAACGAGTCGCCTGGAGTAAAAGTGTTTGATGTTCTAATGACTACATAAAGAGTTGTAGGGATAGAAATTGGCTCTAAAAATTCAAATTGAAATCCATTAGGAGCACCAGGCCAAGAAAGATATCTATACCTTTTAATCATAACTGGGCTGTTATAGTCTATATCTCCGTTTGGGGTGCTTTTGTAAACAACAACTCCACAGTTTTTTAGAGCGTTGGTATTAAAAAATTGTATGTCATACCAACTGGTTATATGATTGAGAGAAGGATGTAAGGGGTCGAATGAAGCAAGGTCTTCAAGATTAAAATTAGATATGTCGTAAAATTCAACTGTAAGTCCTTCAATTTCTGGGAACTTGTAGGAGTTATTATCGTTTAGTTCAATCTTAAAAAGAGGGGTAGGTTCACTTGACCTGATAAGCCCAGGGTTCCCTGCCTCAGTAAGGGATGTTATTTTTGCATAAATATTGCCGTTAATCTCCCTACTTATAACTGGAAGTGTGTTATATGCTTGCTTTCCAGTATCTGTTGTCCATAATCCTGCGTAAGGAATTTTTATCCTGAATCTTGAACCATAACTTAAAGATTCAGTTGTTCTGAAAGCAATAAAGAAGTCACTCCCTCTATGTTTGTATTTATTTTCGAAATTGGCGCCGTCTGTATAAGAAGAAGCATAATCGTAAGAGGGGATGAGCCCTTGGTCTGATATATCAGTTTTTAATATTAGGGTAGTAGAATATTTTGTGACAACAGAGTTTAAATCGGGGTCATACTCCGTGCCTTCTTCTATCCAGTTAGTTGTTTCGGTTGGAATGAAAGTGTCTTCTGAATCAAAACTGCCAAAAACTCCCATATCTGTGTTATCTCTCCAAAGACTAATTCCTGAATAATTATCAATTGAAAGAGGAGCAAGGTCGGATCTTGGGTCAAAATTTTCTATTGCTAAAAGTTCCACCCTAATGCGCTGTATTTTAGTTGTATCTAAACCATATTTTGATGGACCAGAGGCAATGTTTATGCCTATGGCTGGTATAATATTTGACACTGGGTTGGAAGGTTCATCAATTTCTACAGGGTCTACTCGTGTTTGTGCTACGCTATCCATATATATATTGTTGTATATCGGTTTTACTTGACCCTCGGCTATTCCAGCATATCTTATAGGTTTTCCTATCTCATCGAACTTTATATCTCCTTCTTTTATCCAAATTTTATAGTCCTGCCCCATTTTGGGTCTATAACCAGTCTCTCCAAAGTCGCTCCTCTGTTCTAATACAACAAAAAAATCTGCAAAATTTGTTGGGCTTTCAAGAGTTTCTTCAAGAGTTTCTGCAATTGAATAAAGTAATGTCCATTGGGTAGGAGTTTCTTCTATAAATTTAACGCTTCCAGTAGAAAGCCTGCTATCAATTTCAGGGTCCCATCTTCCGTTATTATTGGTATCTTTCCAGATAGTTATGCCGTGGTAGTCGCCAGTAGAATCTTCGCCTATTCTGAATGTTTTGTTGGGATTAAAATTTTCTGAGCCACACTCTCCCGCAGTTACTGTTAACTTAATAGTTTTTAACTCTTCTGCGGGGTCGTTAATAGATGGGGTTTCTGACCCGTTTGCTGTAACGTTTCTCTGGGAAGCGGCTATGGATAAAATAGCAGTTCGGGTTTCCCACGGAAGAAGTTGAGGAACTCTATGATTAAAGGAGTTATAGGAGTATTCATAATCATCCTTATCGTATCTTGGTCTTATCTGTTCACTCGGTTGCCATTGAGAGTAAGAAGGGTAATCTGGAATTTCAGAATCGTGGTTTGTTAATTGGTTAGGGAGAAGATCTGTAACAAGGAGTTCGCAGGTTATTCTATTTGTTGTTACAGCGTTGTTGATTACATCCACCTGGGTGGTAATAGGTGAAGGATTAAAATGAACATCTTCTGCTCCAATAGTAAAGGTTGAGCCTGAACCGTTAGGTGTGAAATCGAGTGTTCTTATGGCAACAAAGAAAGTGACAGTTTTTTCAGCAGGAATTAGTTTGTCATCTGTTGATATTCTAAAAAGGCCAGTTTCAGGTTCGCCAACATTGCCCGAATAATAAAAACCACGAACCCCAATAATTTTCCCATCAATATCAGTTAAAACAATCGAATCAATATAAAGGCTTCCAGAAATATCTACCGTTACTCCTTTAAAATATTGTCGCTGGTCTGGATATGGGGGAGCCGGAGGATTTGGATCAACCAGTGGCTTTGAACGTTCTAATGTAACCCCCATTATTATTATATATCCTTCGTTAGCAGCATTTTTTCCTAAAACCTCACTGTACGCATGCCGGCTACCTGTATCTTGTGTGTTTGGTAGTATACCTTGGTTGGGGATGGTATAGTCGGTAACAATATTTTTTGTAATGTTTGATTGGGCATCAAAGGAAAACATAATAAATAATATGGCAAATAATAAGAATATTTTTTTCATAAATGTTCCTCTTTAGTTGTGTTAATTGTTAGTGTTAATGTACATTTGTTTTGATTCTTCCTTCTGATACATTATACTTTATTTTTTTTAAAAAACAAAAACGATAAAGCAGGGATTCCCTCTCACCTTGCATCCTCTCCCCACAAGGGGAAAGGCGAGCGGGGCGGAGATTGCCACGCTCCCTTCAGTCGCTCGCAAAGACAAAATAATTAAACTAAAATCTGTTGGCGAACCAGAGCAACGGTTGCAACCCAACCCTAACTACAGTTTTCAATTTACCTTTATCTCTTATATAATCGGCGACTGGCGGGCTATGTCTGTAATACCATCTTACAAAGGCTTTGCCAGCCTTATTTGTTAATAAACGTTGGTCTCTGAATCTTTTTAAAGAAATAACCTCTTTTGCCATATCTGTTCCATAAACAGCCGTAGCAATAAAGCATCCACCACCACCATTACCACCTTTTGGAGTACTAATATTTGTTCCAAGAGAAAAGAAGTTGATTTTACCTAAATTTGTTACCTCTGCGGTGATAAAACCGATAGATGATGAGGTGACTGTTTCGGTTCTTTCTGTTATGGTGAGTTCTGTCCATTCTCTTGTGTTAGTGTTCCATTGGTAAACTTTTAAATCATTTATATCAATTACTCCTGCAATATCAAGGTCTGTTGGATGTACAGGTATTTTTACTCTTATTTTCCTGCCACGTAAAATCGCTATATCTTCTGTTGAAAGTCCATAAGTGTTTGCAAACCCAATAAGTCCGGGATGTGGTGGAACATATTTAGGGTCAATATATCCAAAATTTAACTCTGCAGGTGTTATACCAGATAACGAGTTTGCTGGTATTATTACTTCAAAATCATCAAGAAAAGTATTTGTTCCGATAATAGGTATGTTGTAAAAATTTAACAGATTATCAATAATGTATGAGTATAATACAGATGAAGGCGTGGAATTGGATTGAAGTCCAGTTGAATAATTTTTGTCAGAATAACAGTAAATTCTATAATATATTTCTTGGGAGTTTGTGGTAGGGTCAAAATAAAAGTTTAGCCCTGTGTTATCTTTAAATATACAGGTTCCCCCTCCGACATAAGGAAAATAAGGAGGTAACTCAGGCGTATTGTATTCCGTACCGTCTTGAGGGTTACTTGTCATTGGAGTACCCATTTTTCTAAAAATAATGGTGCCTGTATAGTTGGCGGGGTTGTTCCATACCAGAAGGATTCCTCCGAGAGAAGAAAAAGCGTTAAAGTTTGTTACCGGGACAGGAGCACCTACTACCATAGTTACAGGAATTGTTGAGTTGCCACCATTACTAAAAATATTTATGTTACCATTGTGTGTGCCAGAGGCAATATATAAACGATTAATGTTTGCAGTAATAAGTTCTGTTTCCCCACTTCCAAGTGAGCCGTTATATTTTGTAATTGAGAGCCAGTCTACTGTTGTTGTGGCTTGCCAATTTAGGGTTGGTCCACCAGTATTTTTAACTGAAAATTGAAGAGCAGTTTGGGTAGAACCAAAATTAAGAGAAGATGGAGAAGTAGTTAAATTAGAAGGAGTTGTTGTTAATATAGAGGTATCACCGGTTATGGGTTCATCAACCTCGTTTTCTAAAGTTCCAGTATATTTTACTCTACCGGCAAATGTCTGTATTCCAGAAGTAGTTGGAGGGACACTTACTGTGTATGTAATAGTCATATCTACAACTTCGCTGGTATGAAATAGCCAACTGTATGTGCTTCTGTATGGTGCTCCGTCTGGGTCGCTATGCATAGGTGTTGCAGAAATAATAGACCATCCAGGAGGTGGGGTCTCGGTAACAATAAGTGCGCTTGGTTCGTTGCCTTCTTCAACGTTTATTTTAAGTTTTACATCATAAGTAGCGCCCGGAGTGTAGTTTGTTAGAAGTTCTCTTGTGGCTGAAACTTGTTGAGAAAAGGCGTTGCTTTTTATAAAAAATATTAATGCGAATGTAATTATAATAAAAGATAACCATTTTCTACTCATTTCTTCTCCTGTTCACTTCTACATAAGTGTTTTGTTGTACTTCTAATGTTAAAAACTCGCCCAATTTTGTCATCTATGAAAAAGTATGTCAAGAGATAATACTCTCCCTGCGGCACATTATGCCATTGATTGCATACTTCCTTCTCAGGTAAAGCTATAAGGCGTATTGGAACATTCACACTATTGTTTT
>JALNXB010000077.1 GCA_023230585.1 bacterium | reverse complement strand
TTATTGGCTTCTGCTTCCCACCCTACCCCAATATACCATCGAGGACCTGGGATAGTTGAACAAGATGCAGAAAGTTGGTGGGAATCTTTAGTTTTAGCTATAGAAAAATTACATAAAAAAATAGGTTGGGACCCAAAAGATATTGAGGCAATTGGGGTTAGTAGCCAGGGAGGCACTTTTGTTCCCTTGAGTAAAGATATAACTCCCCTTATGAGCGGAATCACCTGGTTGGATAATAGAGGTAGAAGCGAAGCTGAACAAATCTCTCAAAAAGAGGAATCAAACTATTTTTATCTTAAAACTGGTCATAATTTGAAAGGATGGTCACCGCCTGCTGTATTAAAATGGATATCTGTGAACCATCCTTCTGTTTCCCAAAAAATCGATAGGATTTCTTTTGTTGCAGACTATATTAATTATAAACTTACTGACCGCTTTTTTTTAGACCCAACATCTGCACAGATGAGTTGTATATATAATATTAACTCTGGGTTCTGGGATGAAGATATATTAAGAATATCTGGGCTTGAAAATAAGAATCTTCCAGAACTTCTTAACTCAAATCAAGTTGGTGGTACTGTAACAAAAAAAGTTTCTCAACAGATAAACGTTTTAGAAGGAACGCCTGTTGTTTCAGGTGGGCACGACCAATATTGTGCTTCCCTTGGAGCTGGTGCAACAAAAAGCGGAGATTGTCTGCTCTCCTGCGGGACTGCTTGGGTTCTTTTAATTACATCTAATAAGTTAACTTTTCTTTCAAAGAAAGGATGGACCCCCGGAAGAAATACCCAAAACAAAATGTTTGGGCTTATGTCCTCTATAGGAAACGCTGGTATTATTTTGGGGTGGATGAGAAACAATTTAAAAATTGATAATTTTGACACCGAATTGCCTCTCAATGCTGAGGTTATTCCAGATTTTTCTCTCGGTGAAGGTGTAATTAAAAATATTAGTTTGTCCACAACAGGAGCTGAAATTTATCAGGCAACTATAAAATCTCTTGTGATGAGACTTCATAATAGACTAAAAGATATTGAAGAAGTTAACCCTGTCCATCGTCTTTTTATGGTTGGGGGCGCAACCAAAGAACCGCTTCTTCCCAAAATGGTAAAAAACCTTACAGGGAAGGAGGTCGTTATTTCCGATGTTCTCGAATCTGCAGGTAAGGGAGCAGCCCTTCTTGCTTTGAATAGAACTTAAAAAGGAGACTAAAGTGGTAAAAAAAATCAAAGTATTTTTATTTGTAACATTTGGTTTGCTTGTTAGAGTATCAGCATCAGAGATTTTTCCTATATCTATAGATGATGTTTCTGGTTTAAACTCGCCCTGGCCTATTGTTGCAAGTCTTCCTTTTTCGCAAGGCGAACTGAAAGATGTTAATTCTATTAGAATAGTTAGTGGTGGCAAGGAAGTTCCTTCTCAAATAGATGTTACTGCAACTTGGAGAGACGGAAGTATAAAATGGGCATTGGCTGGGTTTACTGATTCACCTAAGAAAGAATATATGGTTGAATATGGTGCTAATGTAAAGAGAGGTAACCACCCAAACCCCATAAAAATTACAAAAGAGGTAGACGGTGGCTATTCTGTTGATACTGGTGTAGCGGTATATCAGTTTGATAGCGATAAACTTCTTTTTGAAAAGGGTTGGTTGACAATAAATAAGGTTAAAACTCCTTTCCTTGACAAATCTGGTGATGGTGCTTACCTTGTTGATAACAATGGGCGAGTTGCTCGTATATCAGGGAAATTATCTGAAGTAAAAAATAATGTTCTTAAAGAAGGCCCTGGTAGGTTTGTAGTAAAACGTTCTGGTTGGTATGTAACAGAAACTGGTGAAAGATTGGCGAGAGGAGAAGCGTGGTTCTATTTTTCTTCAGGTAGCCCTTACGTTAAGATTACCCATTCGCTTGTTGTGACATCAGACACAAATAAAGTATGGTTCAAAGATTATGGGTTTCAGTTTAAGACTGTTTCTGCTCCGAAAGATATGTATTGTGCAATTGAAGAAAACAGTAGAGAAACTGTAAAAAAGTATAATTTACAGAGTAGAGAAATTTTTATGCTTCAAGACCAGTTTCCACATTTTGCTGAAACAGATTTTAGAGGAGTAATAGGGACCAATGATAAGGTTTTAGAAGAGGTTGGTAAAGTTGGGGATTGGGCTTATGCTGACTATAATGATTTTGGTATTAGTATTGTTATGCCTTGGCTGGCAGAGCGGTTTCCAAAAGAAATTTCTTTTGGAGAAAAGAGCGGTAGAGCCGTTTTATGGTCAAGTAGGAGTGGTAGAGAATTAGATTTTCGTTCTAAAACTCTTGCAAAAGAATATTGGCAAAGTTGGGTAGAAAAAGGTAAAGGCTCCCCTGGGTTTGATAGACTTTCACGAATACCTAATAATGCTCAAGGTTCTGCGCATACCCACGATATTTGGTTCTTGCCTATAGTTGAAAATAAAGGTTTAACAGAATTGGTAAAACAAACTTCAACTGCTGGGTCAAGAGTACCACTTGCTATGGCTTCACCAGAACGTACTTGTTTAACTGAGGCTATGGAATTTCCAATGTATCACAAAGATACTAAAAAATTTCCCAGAGAAGAAGAATATATCTCTGATTGCTGGGATAGGTTTACTCTTTCTGATAAGGTGTTCCCTATGAAGGGGTTTATCAACTGGGGGCATTGCCCATATTTAGGGTATCATAAATCTGGTAAACAATGGGTAGCCAGTTTTACTTCTTATGGGAATATTAATAGTTATAATGTTAGACGAAACGTTTGGCACTTGTACGCAAGAAGTGGTGAAAGAAGGTATTTTAAATATGGACACGCTTTAAATAGGATACTTGGAGATTTTGGAATTGCTCACTGGGAAGCGCCCGGTAAACCGTTTGGAAGTTTCACCCGACAACTTGCTCCATTAAGCGCATACCCACACTATTGGGGAAATTTTCATAGAAAGTTTGATATGGGTAACAGTTCAAGCGATATTGGAAATTGGCTTATGGAGTATTATTTAACTGGAAACGAACAGGCAAGAGATGTTACTGTAATGGTTGGAGAATCCATAAAAAGACTCTGGAACCTTAATGAAGCTTTAGATGAAAGCAAAACATTGTCTTTTCTGGCTTTAAGAATTCTTTCTATCCTTTATATGAGAGAGTGGGATCCAGATTTTCTTAAATTATCAACTGAGTTAGCACATTCTCTTATAAATCTTGATAAACAGACAGGTGTTGAACCAAAGTATATGAGTTATTTTGATGCTATGTATAAAGACCAACGACATACATTAGACCTACATTTTTATTATCAAGCAACCGGTGATGAACTTGGAAAGAAAGCTTTCCTCAAAATTCTTGACCACAGATATATGTATAACCGTAATGAAAAAGCTCTTTCATACTTTAATACCTCTGCTTTTTCTTATGCTGTCGCCTATAAAATAACAGGGAATGAAAATTATAGACGGTTGGCTCAGGAAACTCTTGTTGACTCGATGAATGGATTTTCTTCTCCCCTTTCTAAACAATTAAAGACAATGGGTTCTGACCCTTCTAAATGGCATACTTTTCCTAATCTGGGTAATCCCATCCAAACCCATCCGTTTCTTGGTATACCAACAGTCCTTAAAATGATTGCTGAAAAGGGTTACTCTGAAGATACTTTTCCTGTTCTTGTTAAAACAAATGGTATTACCAAATCAGATCTTCTTTTTGAACACAAAAAAGGAGAAAAAACAGAGATAAGTATACTATATTCAACAGTATTAAACAGTGGACTAAAACCTTCTGTTTATAACTACCCTCCCGGTACAAAAAGGTCTCCTTTAAAGGGAATTACCTTAAAAATTGAAGAAAGAATATCTGGGATGGTTGAAGAAACATTAAATAGACCTGTTTCAAATGTTAGTCACTATAATGCCAAGGTTTCTGTCCCTGCAAGTTTTGAATCAGGATTATATACAATTTCTTTTGATAACACTACGTCTTATATGGTGTTAGATTCAACAGCAAGGAAGATTGGATTATACTCTCCAGATGGTTTTTATTCAGCAGCTGTGTCTGGCAAAGGCACACCTTTAGGGATGTATAAACCTTTCTTTTTTAAGGTACCTGAAGGATTAAAATCGCTTGAACTGTTTCTTGGAGGTCCTCAACGAATATCTGGACCTAACGGTGAAGAAATACTAAAACCAGATAGAGCAAATGTTGGATATGTCTCTATACCCGTTAAAAACAGGTACGGATTTTGGAATATAAATGTGAGCTCAAACCAGCCAGCGTATTTTTTTAAATTTTTAAATATTGAGCCGGTTATATCTTATGCTACTTCCGAAACCTATCCTACTCAGGTAGGCGAAAAACCTTTAAGTGAACCTATTGTGTTACCTAAAGTAGAACCTACTATGGAATTTGTTGAAGGTGTTTCAGGGAAAGCCTTACAACTTACAGGTAATAAAACCATACGTTTCCCGCGAGGCGAAGAGAAAGGTGATAATAGTTACACTTATTTTCCTGGTTATGAAGGCACAATAGAGTTCTGGTACCGCCCTAACTGGTCAACACAAGATATTGTTCTTCCAAAGGCAGACGAGTTTCAACTTAGGTCGTTCCTTGAAGGACCTCATATACATCTTGGGTATAGACACGGGGTTAGGGTAAATGTTTCAACATATTTTAGCGATATCATAATGGAAATTTTAGGAACTTTTCCGGGTGCTGAAGATTTTCGTAGTTTCCTTAAAGCAAAATCTCTTATAGGTAGAGAAGAACACCATCTTTTTAAATCTGGTTTATGGGAACATATTGCTTATGTATGGGCATATAAACCAGTAGAAAAGGCGCTCCCAGATACACCTGTTTATGGTGACCTTAAATGGCCTTCAAGGTGGCGTTTTTTTGGACCTGTAGATAGAGAAGACCCAATTTTGCCTAATGAAATATTAAATTCTTACCCAAGCACTATTGAAGTAAAAGGTAAAACATTCAAAGCAAAAGAAGTTTCTGTATTTAATACAAGATACGATTTCCCTGCAATGCTTAAACAAGAACCTACTGGTAAAACTGTATATGTGTTTTTAAAAATTTATTCACCTAAACAACAAAAGGTTACTCTTGGTATGGGGGCAGATTGGTGGATGCAGGCTTGGTTAAACGGTGAACTTATACACGATACAACAGAAACTTCAAATAAAGTTTTTCCTTTCTCTATTTGGAACCATATGGTTGATACAAACCTTAAAAAGGGTGACAATATTCTTGCGGTCAGGTTTATACGTGGCGGTGGTTCAGTTTTAGCCCTTGGTGGACCCAGAGAATTAAAAACTCCTGAAGCCTCTACCCTCAAATGGGAATTTAATATATATGTCAACGGAAAAAGATTAGACGCTTATAGAACCCCTTCAAGAGACCGTTTTCTTAGAGCGCCTGGGGATAAACTAAAAGCTTGGCAATCAAAATGTGATTTTATTAATCTTGCAAATAAGAATAAAGATATCGTTATAGGTCCACTTGAAGGAACCATTGACCTACTAAGAATATCTGATGTAGTTAGGTATAGAGAAAATTTTGTTCCTTCAAAAACATTTAAAAAAGATAAAAACACAAAGGTTCTATTTCAATTTGACGGAGACTTGAAAGGAGTTTCTCATTTTGAAGAAGAAGGTGTTTTAGCAAAATAATTAGTAATAACAATTTTAATATAAAGTATTTTCTCTTTTAAGGGGAAAGACTTTGGCAATATGTATAATCCCTCAAAAAGGAGGAGGGGAAGGAGATTAAGATGAAATATTGGGCAGATGTTGATATAAATAGTGTTCCTAATATGAAAACAGTTCCACCAGGACCTAAGTCTGTCGACTTTCATAACCGCGCAAGTTGTTTTATGAAAGGGTATTCAAGTCAAGTAAGACTTTTCCCGGTAGTCTTTGATAAAGGATATGGTTCTACTCTAACTGATGTTGATGGAAACACTTATTTAGATTTTTCTTCGGGTATTTATGTAACAAGTTTGGGACATTGTCATCCTAAAATCAGTGAAGCTGTTGCAAAATATGCTAAACAATTGATGAATTGCCACGACTTTACTACCCCTATAAAGACAGCGCTTCTTGAAAAACTTGCTTCTGTAACTCAAGGAGACCTTAATGGAATTCAGTTGTATGATAGCGGAACAACTGCTGTTGAAGCTGGTTTAAGAGCCATAAGGGCTGCAACAGGAAATTTTGAATTTATCTCTTTTCATAAAGATTTTCACGGAAAAACTATGGGAGCTGTTAGTCTTGCAAGGGTAGATAAAACTCAAGGAATGCGTGCTCCAGGATTTTTCCTTGTTCCAAGAGCTTACTGTTATAGATGTGCTTTTAAGATGAATTACCCTGAATGTAATCTTTATTGTGCTGACTACTTAGAAACTGTCATTAGAGAAGAAACCTCAGGGCAGGTTGCTGGAATAGTAATGGAACCAGTTCAAGGCTGGGCAGGTTCTGTTGTACCTCCTGATGGTTGGATACAAAAAATTAAAAAGATTTGTTTAAAATATAATATTATGTTTATGGCAGACGAGGTTTTGACCTGTATGGGTAGAACTGGCAAAATGTTTGCTATGGAACATTGGGACACTATACCTGATGTTGTTACTCTCGGTAAATCTTTTGGAAACGGTTTTCCTATAACTGCTATGATTATTTCTGATAAATATAAAGATAGCCTTGAAAAAATATCTGCTTCTACCAGTTATGGAGGAAACCCTATGGCTTGTGCGGCAGCGCTGGCTTCGCTTGAAGTTATCGAAGAAGAAAATCTTTGTGCACGTTCTGCCGAACTTGGAGATTATATTTTAAAGTTGTTGCAAGGGATAAAAGATAGGCATTCTATAGTTGGGGAAGTGAGAGGTCTTGGCTGTCTTCTCGGGATAGAGTTGGTGAAAGATAGGGTAACCAAAGAACCGTTTGAGGAAGCTGGTAGAATGGTCTATCAAAAGGCTTTTGAGAAAGGGCTCGCTTGGGTTCCTGCAGGACATAACCTACGGCTTTCTCCACCAATTATTATGAGTAAGGAGTTGGCTAAGAAAGGTATTGATATTATCGAAGAGGCAATAGCTGAAACAGAAAAAGAATTAAAGGGGTAAAAAAGTATGTGGTGTCTACTCACTCTAGGACTACGGCGCATACAACCTCCCCTTTTTTGCCCTCTACCCTTGGGGGAGAGGGATCAAGGGTGAGGGGGTCTTTATGCAGGCGAGGAATAACGAAAGACGTAATGATACAAAATTAGACTCCCCCTTATATGTCATTCCGGACTTGATCCGGAATCTCGTTTTTCACGTTGCGCTTACTACCAACGTGGG
>JALNXB010000076.1 GCA_023230585.1 bacterium | reverse complement strand
CCATTCCGTCTTTTGCAGTTTATCTTGCGAGCTTTACCCGCCGAAGCCAACCTACGCTAAAATACAAGCTTCGGCAGGTATACCTTGGCGTAGGAGGGGCTTCGTAACGTGGCAATCTCGCCGAAGGCGGAAAAGGAATGGGAATAAACAATAGTGTATAGGATAAAGACAAACAACGTTGTAAAGAGAATAAGCATAAGCAACAATTCAGGAGAATTATAATGAGAGTTATCCATTTTAAATCTTACAAAAAAGAAAATAGTGATATAGGTATTGGGATAGGCAAATTTGACGGAGTACACATAGGGCACCAATCAATACTTAACAAAGTTCTTTGTGAATCCCAAAAGGACTCACTAACCCCTTCTGTTTTCACATTTAGAAACTTTCCTAACGAATTTATGCTTTATAGTTGGGAAGACAGACTTACCCTCATAAAAAAATCTGGAATTAAATTATGTATATGGTGCGACTTTCAAGAGGTTTATAAGATTGAAGCAGACACCTTTCTTGATATTCTTTCTGAAATGGGAACAAAGACCATAGTGGTTGGTTACAACTTTCATTTTGGGGCAGAACGAAAGGGAGATATCAATTTTTTACAAAAAAACTCAGTAAAATATGGGTATAACCTTCTTCTAATACCACCACAAAAAAAAGACGGAGAAATTATAAATTCAACAAAAATACGGCTTTCCTTAAAAGAGGGAGAACTAAACAAAGTAACAGATTTTCTTGGTAGAACCTTTTCAATAGAAGGAAAAGTAATTCACGGAGATAAGATTGGAGGCAAACTTGGTTTTCCAACAGCCAACCTACAACTGTTCAATAATATAAAAATATCAGAAGGGGTTTATGCTGGATTTGTAAAGCATAATAACAAACTGTATTCATCAGCAATTTATATAGGCAACTCCCCAACGTTTGAAAAAAATGAAAGAAAGTTTGAGGTATATCTTTTTGATTTTGAAAAAAATCTTTATGATGAAACTCTAAAGGTTTACCTTATACAAAAAGTTCGTGGCATAAAAATCTTTGAGAATGAATCACAACTCAAAACACAGATATATTCTGATATAGAAAAGATAAAACATATTACGAAAACCAATAAAATTATAGGTTAAGCAATTTTATTGCATTTTCTTTGGCTATCTTTTTGAATACACTCTCGCTTATTTTACCTTCCTCAAGGAGAGATGTGAGAAAGCCCGGTAATGGTGGCTCACCATCGTTCCCACATATATCCGTTCCAAAGAATAGTTTATCCTGAAACTCTATCAAAAATTTTACTGCATATTCAGGGTCTCTTGCAAGCGCTGTATAGCCACTCCCAGCCGATAAATCACCGTAAAGATTTGGGTATCTCCGTAGAAGTTTAGGCACAACCCCTTCCTTTTTTATTGGATATTGAGGGTAGGTTGCCCTATCGGCAGGAGTTTCAAGTTCAGATATTTCTGCCCAAAAGGGAGGTCCGTGTCCAAGAAATTTAAGTTTTGGGAACATTCTTAAACATTGTTCAAATTGCGGAAGACCAGGGTCGTCATAAAGACCATAGGCTCCCCCTATACGGGTAGTAATATCAAAAATTAGTGGCAGTTCGGCAATCTCAACATGATGAAAAAGGTTTAAAGCCATAGGGTGCAGAAAAGGGATATTTGGCATTACCTCACCTATACCTTTACAACCACAATTTTTATAATGTTCAAGTAAATACCCTAAAGGCGCATTCTCAGTATTGGAAATAGCCCTCGGGTCAATGTTACAGAAAGGAATAAACCTATCAGGATATTTTTCTGTAATTTCAAGAATCTCCTCATTTGATTGAGGTAAATAAACTTCTGGACTAACAAGAGGTAGTAAAACAGCTTTTTCTATTTTAAACTTATCGTACTTTACCAACAATTGTTCAGGAGTAGAAAATATTGGTTTACCTCCATGTCCTGGATAAGGTCTTTTATAAGCGTGCCCGTGTATATCTATAAACATTTTTTCTCCTTAATATTAAATTACGTTATGATTAAGTATTATACTTTTTTATAAAGAGAAAAGCAAAAGGCAAGGATAAACCCCTCAGAAAAACTGTCGGGATAAAAGAGGAGATCCTGAAACCCTGGCAGGATAAACAAGTTCAGGATGACAGACTGGGCAGGTAGAAGGGTTCGGAAAGAGAGGGGGGGCGCAACATAATTAAATTTGACAATTTGTCGTATGTATGATAGAGTTTTAAGTAAAGTTTAACTTGAAATCTACTATTTCCTCTCAAAGTTATAAAGAAGTTTGCTTGTAATACAATTTATACAGGCAGTTTCTTATTTATTCAAAATGGATAAGATAAAGTTCGCCATAGGATATCAACTACAGGAAGAGAAAGATGAACCACCTTTTCTTGATATTATAGACAAGTTCGAAGCACAAATATCTGAGGTTTACTTCCCCTGGGCTAATATGGCGTCCGGCAGAGCCCCTTTACTCACCAGGAGAGGGTATGTATTCTGGGATGGACAAAAAAAACTTGAAGATGACCTTAAATATATAAAAAGTAAACAGATAAAACTCAACCTTCTTCTCAACTCCAACTGTTATGGACAATATGCTGTAAGCGAATACCTTCAAAACCAGGTAATCTCTGTTCTTGAACACCTTCAAAACCTGCTAAACGGAGTTGAAATTGTTACAACAACCTCACTTACCATAGCCCACATTATAAAGAATGTTTTCCCGTCTATAGATATAAGGGCTTCTGTAAATATGAGAATTGGTACAATAACCGGGATGAAGTATGTTTCAGATTTTTTTGATAGTTTTTACCTACAGAGAGAATATAACAGAAATCTTGGTTATGTAGAGATGGTGAAAAAATGGGCAGATGATAATCATAAAGGTCTATATCTTCTTGTAAACAGCGGTTGTCTAAACTTCTGCTCTGCTCAAACCTACCATGACAATATGGTAGCCCACGAAAAAGAAATACTTGAAACCATCAATATAAAAGATTGGTCCCCAACGCTCTGTTGGAATTATTATCAGAACCCTAACAACTGGAGAACTCTGTTGCAAGGTAGCTGGATACGCCCTGAAGACCTTGCCCATTATAACAGACTTATCCCTTCAGTAAAGTTAGCCACCCGAATGCACAGTAACCCTATGCAGGTAGTAGAAGCTTATATTAGAAAAAGTTTTAACGGAAACCTTCTTGAACTTTTTGAGCCAGGTTTTTCTTCTATCATCTCCCCACATATTATAGACAATAAAAAATTTCCGGAAGACTGGTTTGCAACAACATCTACTTGTAAGCAGAACTGCCATGAATGTAATTACTGCACACAAGTATTGAAGCAAGTGCTTACACAGGACCATTCCCTTTAACATCAAATTAAATATATTTACCTTAGGAGGATACAATGCTGACTGAAAAAGAGATAAAAGAACACGCCAAACTTTGTGGTGCAGATATTGTAGGTATCACTTCAACAGAAAGATTAAAAGACTTACCAAAAGAGATGAACCCTCTTTATATATTTCCTGAAGCAAAGTCTGTGATAGTTTTAGGATACAGGATATTTAGGGGAGTATTCCGGGGAATTGAAGAAGGAACCTGGTTTGCAAGTTATAACCTTATGGGTTACAACGGGATAAGATGGGTATTCCAACCAGTGACAATGTGGAATTTTACAAAAATTCTTGAAGACCAGGGATATGAAGCAATACCTGTGGTTGACAACTTTCCGTGGAGCAACATAGACAACTTACAGCCAGATATGATAGGTCAGGATTTTATAAACGTAAATAAGACAGCATACGGAAATATGGATAAATATGCAGGTAAATGGTCAAGACCTGTCAGCCCTTCAAAACCTGCTCCAGATATTTTTATACCCTTCAAACTTCTCGCTTATGCAGCTGGTTTGGGTAACATCGGGTATAGCGGGATGTTTTTAACTCCAGAGTTTGGTCCCAGACAAATGTTTTCTTGCGTTATCACTGATATGCCTTTAAAGGAAGACCCTTTATATGAGGAACCTTTATGTGACAACTGTATGCTATGCGTTAAAGAATGTCCAGGTAAAGCTATCTCTGAAAAAGAGAAAGTAGCAGCAATTGTTGCAGGCAAAAAACTTGAGTGGGCAAAGGTTGATTTCAAGAAATGTAGCATTGCTTTTCACGGTGGCACCAAAGAGTTTAATCCTTTTATGGTTACCAAAGAAGATGAAGAAGGTTTTAATAAGAAGCCCTATACTGAATCTATGAAATATAAGCTTGAACCTACAAATTTTGATGGAAGAGGTATAGAAGGTATGAGAGGTTGCCAGATGGCGTGCTTTATGCACCTTGAAAGTCAAGGAAAACTTACAAACAAATTCAAAAAGCCTTTCCGCAGAAAACCTGCATGGGTATTAAAAGAAGAACGACAAAGTTCTACCGATAAATATATAGAAAATAGAATGAAAGTCGACGAATAAGGAGATGACCGTGTTAACTTCAGAAAAAATTAAAAAATATGCAAAAACCCTCGGAGCTGATATTGTAGGAGTTGCATCTTATGATAGGTTTGACGGCGCTCCCAAGCAGCTTGACCCAAGATATATGTTTCCTGACGGTAAATCTATAATTGTAATGGGATTCAGGCATTTCAGAGGCGTGTTCAGAGGTATAGAGGAAGGAACATTCTGGACAAGCTACTGTTCTATGGGGTATGCTTCAATAAATTTTATACAACAACCTCTTGTTTTGTGGAATGTATGTAAGATGATAGAAGACGAAGGGTATGAAGCAATCCCTATCCCTAACAATTTTCCATGGGGAGGAGCAAACTGTTATAATCCACCACGTGTTAAAAATAACGACTATCCACCCAACCCTCGTTTCAGTATGAATGTATCACCAGAGAAACCTCATCCCAATGTTTTTATACATATGCGACTTTCTGCTTTTGCTGCAGGACTGGGAGATATAGGTTACAACAAAATGTTTTTGAGCCCCCAATTTGGTCCCCGCCAACGCCTGGCAGCCATAGTAACCGAAGCACCTCTCAAACCAGACCCTATGCCTGAAGAAAAGATATGTGATATGTGTAAAATGTGCGTTAAAGCTTGCACTGTTCAAGCGATACCTTTAGATAAAACTGTTAAAATACAAATTGCAGGAAAAACACTGGAATGGGCAGATATAGATATAGCCAAATGCGCCCAGGGATTTCAGGGAGCTACACCCGAAACTAATCCTTTCGTTGTCACCCCTGAAGATGCCGCAGGCTATACAAACCCCAGAACAACAGGAAACTACAAAACTCCTTCTTTATATCATTACGCAAGAGCTCTCGAAGGAGCTGCTGGCTGTATAAGAGCTTGTATGATACATCTTGAAGAAAAGAAGAAGATAAAGAACCAGTTTCAGGAGCCCTTCAGAAAGAGAAAACCCTGGAGACTGCCTAAGGTTTAAATTTTCTATTGACAAATTATTACCCCTTATGATATATTAAATAATGGTTGGCAGTACAAGGGTTGCACATCCAAAACTTTTTGTTGCAACAGAAAAATTTGCTAACTACAGGTAATCTCAAAATAAGAAGTTCTCAAGTTAAGGTAAAAAATAAATAGGTGATATAACCCTGCCTAAAAACAGGGTAAATCCCGCCGAAAAATGCGGGATAAAGGAGAAGATATGGGAGCACTAATAGGTGGTATTATAGCTGTAATACTAGGTATCTGGGGACTTGCTAAATGGTTTCCTTTATTTGTAAAAGCTCTTATGGCTGCTATTCCTTTTTTACTTCTCTTAGGTGGAGCCATTGCTATTGCTGCTGGTATTAGCGATATAAAAGACAAGAGTGCTGAAAAGAAAGAAAAAGAAGAAGAGAAGAAAGAAGAAAAACCGAAATCTTAATAAAGTAAACAACTCTTTAAAGGGGGAAGGCAGCACGCTTCCCCCTTTTTTTTTGCCTTCAGAGGGTCTGACCTTTAGAATGCACGTTTATCAACCTTTACAAAATGCTTGCAAAACTTTGTTGACAATTTGTAGAAATATGTAATAAAGTTAAACTTATGAAAGTCAGAGGGAGATAAGTTTTTGAATATTTTACATAAGGAGTTTTTAAATGAGGCTTAATAAAATCTCTGTGGTTTTTGGTTTGATTCTGATACTGGGTTCAACAGTAAAAGCTTTTGATTATAACCCGTCAGATTTCCCTGAAGGATGGAGTTTAAACAACGCAGTTAAAGATTCCATATTCAGGGTCATCAAGGAGAAGGAAATATGGGACCCACAAAAGGCGACATGGCAGAAAAACACCTATGCTTTCGTGAAAGGGCACCTTATGAGTAAACAGTTTGAAGTCTCCGCCGGTGACGAGATAGAAATAGGTTTTTATGCAAAATCTGCAGAAGAAAAAGAAGTCTTATGCACCATATACACCTATGCCCGCACAGAAAAAGGCGGTTTTGCTTATAACGGAGGACTGAAAGGATTTAAAGGCAGTGCAAAAAAAGAATGGACTCTTATATCAGGAAAAATAATAATACCCGATAAGTTACAAAATTACAACAGGTCAGTTGATGCAATTATAGTAACGCTTGTAAGCGATACGGGTGCCAACTTTAACAATCCTTCAATCTCTCATATCAAGAAAAAAATGTTCAGTAATCCAGAATATGCAGTGCAAGAGGCAGCCGGCAGGGCAAGGCTGGTCCGACAAGATTATACAGGGGCACGGGAAGCGTTCAATAGCGCCTTAAAACTTGCGGGAACTGAAGACGAAACAAAACTTATACTTTCACATATAGAAGAAACAGACAAGACAGAAAAGATATCCACCACTACAGAAAAGGCAAAAACAATATTCAAAAAAGCAGACGATTTTATAAAACAGGGCAAATACAGAGAAGCACTCATAGAATATCAATCTATAAAAGATACCTCTGGCATAGATTATATGAAGGAAATATCACTCTGCAACATAGCAAAGATATACCGTCTAAATAAGAATTTTGCAAACGCACACAAGACTTACAATGAGTTTCTTGGGCTTCCTGGGCTAACAGATTTTTACCGTATATACGGGCTTTTTGAGCAGGCAGAAACCTATCTTGAGCAGAAAAACTACGTTAGAGCAAGACAGTTGTATGCTTTGATAATAAAGACAGCAGGGATTCAAAAACACCACGTATTCCGTGCCACTCTTTACACTGGCGACAGTTACAGACAAGAGAAGAAACATAGTCAGGCAAGAAAGATATACGAAGAACTCTTTAGGCAGCAAGAGACTTCACACTACCCTCACGAGGGCTACCGGCTGGACTTAAGGAGCAGGTTAGAGGAGATAGACGGTCTACCTGACGGTGCAGTGGAAAAAAGTTTAAGAGAAAAACGTATAGAATGGGTAAACAGACCGAAATATGGAATATATGTTTCGCTAAAAGGTAGCGATAAGAACTCTGGTACAAAGAAAAAACCTTTCGCCTCCATAAACAGGGCTCAGGAAGAGGTAAGGAAAATAAAAGATAAAGGTATGCCTAAAGGTGGAATAGCAGTATATTTAAGAGGTGGAAAATATTTTATTACAGAGAGCATCTCTTT
>JALNXB010000075.1 GCA_023230585.1 bacterium | reverse complement strand
TGCAAGCATAGGGCTTAAACCAGAAGATTCTCAACAGTTGGCGTTCAATATTGGGGTTAGCGGTAGAAACGGATGGTTTACTTGGGTGGCTACAGGAACAAATGTATGGCGAGTTGAGAACGCAGGTTTTATTAAGTTTGAAAAATAAGAGAGTAGGGATAAAAGTGAGGTTTATCCCGAGTATGCTCGAGGGGTTTATCCCTACAGTATCTCTGTGGGGCTTGATTCGGAATGACAATCTTTCCTTATTTGCCTTCTCCCCTTAGAGTGTTTGGAGTAGTAAGTCCCCAAGGGTTTGCAGAGAGGTTAATGGGATGAGGTTTATCCGCCGAAGCTTGTATTGTAGCGTAGGAGGAGGTGATTTTGCTTTACGCTTTTGCTTTTATACGTTACCCCCCCATTCCGTCTTTTGTAGTTTATCTTGCGAGCTTTACCCGCCGAAGCCTTGGCGTAGGAGGGGTTTCTTAGCGTGGCAATCTCGCCGAAGCTTGTATTGTAGCGTAGGAGGAGGGCTTTTAAAGTTTTACATCAAACTGTTAGTAAATAAATGCGCCCTGAAGGTATACGGCTATGGGTTTCAGTCTGTATTGAGTTAATCATAACCAGAGTTTCCATAAGTTCAACTTAAGAAGGTTCTTAACTACCGTTTCATATTTTTTACTTTATGTTGTATCTCTAAAAGTTCTTTCATAACAGAGTAGAGGTTCCTGCTCTCTGTTTTTATTCCAAAAGAGTTATGGAGTTCTCTGTATATGTGGTAAATTTTATTATAGATTACTCTATTTTCTTTTATAGGTTTATATTCTATATTTTTGAACCTGCATATCTTTTTCTGGGCTGTTTCAACATCCTTAAACCCACCTTTATCTTTTGTAGCTACGACTGCACCAAAAATAGCAGCCCCCAGAGCACAGGTTTGAGCAGAATCTGCTATTTTGAGGGTTCTGCCAGTAATATCTGCGTATATCTGCATCAATAGCGGGTTTTTGTCAGGAATACCACCTGTTGCAACAATAGTTTTTATTGGCACACCGTATTTTTCGAACTGTTCTATTATTATTTTTGCTCCGAATCCTGTTGCTTCGATTAAAGTTTTATAAATCTCTTCGGGTTTTGTATTTAGTGTAAGCCCTAATACAACTCCTGTAAGTCTTTGATCCGCAAGTATATTTCTGTTGCCATTGTGCCAATCTAAAGATATAAGTCCTGTTTCACCTGGTTTTAATTTTGAAGCCCGGTGGGATAACCAGTTATGGTCTATTTCTGTATCTTTCACAAAGTTTTTTACAAACCAGTTAAAAATATCTCCTACTGCCGCTTGACCTGCTTCAATACCTGTAAAACCTGGAACTATAGAGTCTGAAACAGTTCCGCAGATACCAGGTATATTTTTAATTGCTTTAGATTTTGGCATAATTGTCATATCGCAAGCAGAGGTACCTATAACTTTGACAAGAACCCCTTGTTTTACTCCTGCTCCTACAGCTCCAATGTGAGCGTCAAGAGCCCCAACGCTAACAGGTACGCCTGATGTGAGTCCAAGTTTATCTGCCCAGAATTTGCTTAAATAGCCAGCAGCCTTTCCAGTTGGGTAAGCCTTCTGATAAAGAAACCTGTTTACGTTACTTGATGACGGGAAAATTTTTGCTAAAAATTGTGAGTCAGGAAGTCCACCCCATTCTGCGTTATACATAGCTTTATGTCCTGCAGCACAAATGCTTCTCACCACTTCTGAAAGATGTTTTTTGCCACAAAGTATTGCAGGTATATAGTCACAGAGTTCTATAAATCCAGATGCTGCCTCGTATGCTTTTTTATCAACTCTGTAAAAATGTAAAAGTTTTGAAAAGAACCATTCTGAAGAGTAAGCACCGCCAATATTTAATAGGTATTGAGGTCTTATCTTAGATGCTACGGATGTTATTTCTTCAGCTTCTTCAGTAGATGTATGGTCTTTCCATAAATATGCCATACAGTTTTTATTATTTTGAAATTCTTTTAGAAAAGATAAAGGGTTAAGATTTTTATCAACAGGTAAAGGAGTACTTCCAGTAGCGTCAATCCCTATTCCGATAACCTTATCTGGTGAAAACAGTTTGTCTTTGGTGGCTTCTTTGATAGCATTAATAACAACATTTTCAAGGGAAATTAAATAATCTAAAGGGTTCTGTCTTGCAAGGTAGGAGTTCTTCTCGTCGGTTATAACGCCGTTCACACCAGATGGGTATTCATAAGTTGAAGCACTCTGTATAACACCGTTTTCAAGGTTTAAAATTATACACCTTACAGAATTTGTTCCAAAATCTATTCCTAATGTGTACATTTTCTTCTCCTGTTATTTTACTGTTATATATTTTAATAATTGTATAACAACACGGATAGATATTCAAATGAAGATAAGTGAAATTGTGGTTTTTACGTTCTGTTTGTGAGTATTTATAAATATGGGAGGTTCTTGCGTTAAAATGTAAATAACAACAGTGTTGCAGTTATTGGTTCAAAAAAAGACGAAAAGTTTTATTTAGTAAACAAAAATTTTTTAATAATAAAATAGATTACAAATAGAACAATTAAAAATATTACTGTTCTTACAATAGGAGTAACACTTGAAGTTTTTCTTTTTTTTGATTCAATCTCTTCAGCCTTTTTAACGAAAGCACCAAATGCGTTAGCACATTTTTCACTACAAAAAATCCCTCCGTGTTTTACAATTTGACATTCCAAACAAAGAGGTCTTCCGCACTGTTTACATCTTGTTGTTGATGGTTTCCCTGTATGATAAAAGCAATCTGCCATTATGTTTTCTCTCTTTTATTTTGCACACCTTGATACTAAAAATGTCCTTTTGTCATTTTTTCTTTTAATAATAATTGATTGTCATATTCCAATATTAGCACATCATATAAAAATATAACTGTCCTGTTCAATAGATTTTAATCTTTTCTTTTCATTTTTACCAAAAAAAGCAAGCACATTTTTCTTATAGATATATGTTCTACTTCTTAGTTTTTTAATTAAAGGAAGCAACTCATTGATAGAGTAATTTCCTTTTTCTATGGCAAAATGGTGTTTTTTAAATTCGTGCCATTTCATATCTTCCAGGTTAGGCTTGACGATAAGGTCTGCCATTCTACTGTTATACATATCAAATCTGTCTGTTGTCAAAGTATCTATCCTCAAATGAATATCAACAACAGAATTAAGTAACCCTTGCAAGGTAGTGGAACCGCTAATATCTACGCAAAGAATATTTTTTGCACCTAAAAGAACAGCACATTTAACAGGGAGCCTGTTGGTTACACCTCCGTCAACAAGAAGCATATCGTTATATTCAACTGGAGGAAAAATTCCCGGTATTGAACAAGAAGCGAGTACACCTTGCCATAATGGACCGCTATTTATGTAAACATCTTTACCTGATACAAGGTCAAAAGCAACAGCGTAGAAAGGTATATCTAACTGTTCAAAAAGTGTGTCTCCAAACAGGTTTTTAAAAATAGGGGTGACATCGTTTGGTTTTAACAGAGATGTATCTCTAAGCATTTTTACCATAGAAAGCTTAGTTTTAATTGTTGAAATTGTTTTAAAAAAAATACTCTGTTTGTCTTCCTCAAAATTAACTTCTCTAAGGTCCAGTTTACTAAGTATATTGAACTCTCTTGTTTTTTCAATCTCTTTAAAATCTTCAATTTTTTCTCTGTAAATCGAGTAGAACGCTCCAGCAAGTGCTCCAGAAGATGTCCCACAAATAACATCAGGGCGTAAAGATTCTTCTTCCAGTTTTGTAATTGCTCCGATATGGGCAAAACCTTTTGCACCGCCACCTCCAAGAACTAAAGCATTCCTATATCCTTTATTTTTCATGGTGTTTCTTCAAATTTTTTGTGTTAAAAGATTTAGAAAAAAGTAGGTACCAGTATGCAGACAATCTTTTTTCAATCTTTTCTTTATTAAAAAACTTCTGGTCAATTATATTGTAAAAAGTTTTATTGTGCCTATGCTCTAATAGATGTGCTACTTCATGAAAAACGACATATTCGGTAAGGTTTTCAGGAAGAAATCTTAAAAATAGGTTTATTGTTATCGCCCCTTCGTTAGTACAACTTCCCCACCTGCTTTTTAACTTTTTGAATATGATTTTTTTAGTTTCTACATTTAACTCTTTGGAGAACTCCTCTATTTTGTTTATAACAAAAAGTTTGAAATCATTTTCTTCAATAGGGTAAATAACAATTTGTTTAGATATCGCTTCTATCTCTTTGAATAATAAATATCTGTTTTTAATCCACCGGCTGTGCCGTTGAAGAAGTTCTTCTTTTTTACTATATTGGTGACAAGGAAGGATTAGCGTTAATACTCCATACGCAAATTTAATTCGTGGAATTTTTATATTCCTATATATGCTGGTATAACACACTTCAAGATTATCTATTATAAATTTTTCCATTAAGGACTTTACTCATCCTTTCATCACAGCAATTGGGGTCATTTTTGCAACTTTTTTTGAAATTCCAGCCCCTTCAACTGTCTCTATTACTTCATCTACATCTTTATACGCTTCAGGCATTTCTTCTGCGAGCCCTTTTCTACTTACTCCTCTTACAATAATACCTTGTATAGCAAGTTCTGAAGATATAGACCTGTTAGCGCTTGCTTTAATTGCTTGTTTCCTTGACATAACTCTTCCAGCACCGTGACAGGTGCTACCCCAAGTTTCTTCCATCGCTTTTTCAGTCCCTATAAGTATATAAGATGCCGTTCCCATTGTACCGGGTATCATTACTGGCTGTCCAGTGGGCTTATACTTGTCTGGCAAGTCGGGGTGTTGTTTTGGGAAAGCTCTTGTTGCGCCTTTTCTATGTACATAAAGTTTTTTCATTATACCGTCAACGTTGTGAGTTTCTTTTTTACATATATTGTGAGCAACATCATAGACAGTTGAAAGTTTTATTTGGTGGTAAGGAATTTTAAGTACCGATTCAAAAGTTTCACGAACAAAATGGGTCATAATCTGTCTGTTCGCAAAAGCATAATTTGCTGCTGCACTCATAGCGCCAAAATATCTTTTACCTTCAGGAGAATTTATAGGTGCACAAGCAAGCTGACGGTCGGGAAGTTTAATATTATATTTTAAAGCTACCTTTCCAAATTTAGCAAGATAATCATCACAAACCTGATATCCAAGACCTCTACTTCCTGAATGTAGCATAACAGTTATCTGGTTTTTGAATATTCCAAAAGCATTTGCTGTTGCTTCATCATAAATATCAGTCACTTGTTGAATTTCAAGAAAATGGTTACCAGAACCTAATGTTCCAAGTTGAGTAGCACCTCTTTCGTAAGCTCTATTGCTGACAGCGTTAGGGTCTGCGTCTTTAATTCGTCCATTGTCTTCAATATTTTCTGCATCTTCTTTAGAGCCAAACCCATTTTCCAATGCCCAGAGCGAGCCATTTTTAAGCACTTTTTCCAACTCTTTCTTTTTCAATTTGAGCTGTCCGTCAGAACCAACGCCTGAAGGTATATTGTTAAATAGAGTGTTTATAAGAGGTTCTAAATATTTACTTACGTCTGATACTATTAAATCGCTTCTTAAAAGTCTTACTCCACAGTTTATGTCGTATCCAACAAACCCAGGAGAAATAATACCCGACTCAGCATCAAAACCTCCAACGCCACCGATCGGGGCTCCATAGCCCCAATGAACATCTGGCATGCCAAGAGAATATTTTGTAATACCTTTAAGTTTTGATACATTAATTAACTGTAACGGAGTGTTATCGGTTAGGGCTTTTTCCAAAATAGATTCTGATGCATATATAACAACAGGGACTCTCATATCATCTTTTTTGGGGATTAGCCATTTGTAATCATTAATTTTCTCAATCGTTTTGCTGACATTGTCCATTTCCTATCAACTCCCATCCTGTTTTTATACTTTTTTTGCTCTTCTCAAACACCTCTTTATTGGGCATTATCTCAGCAAGTCCTGCATATAAAGAACTTATATTAAATTTGAAGAAACATTTATTTATTATGTTACCGAGGGTTCCAGCTAAAATCATATTGGCATTCTTGATATCACCAAGTTTTTCGGCTATTTCTGTAGCTTGAGCTTTGTATATTTTAAAGTTTTTGTTATGAAAAGCCTTAATAAGAGATGAGTTTAAAACCATAACGGCATTCTTTCTTAGGTGAGAAACAAGCATCTTATAAGATTTCTCATTCATAAAAACTCCAATATCTAATTCTGAACTTATAGGAGAAAAAATTTCTTGTTTAGAAGATATTACTATTGAGCAGTACACATACCCACCTCGCATTTCTGCGCCATAGGAGGGTAAGTATGATACCTCAAGTTTTTGTTTCATAGCCGCTAAAGCAATAGTTTTACCTACTGTTAATATTCCTTGACCGCCACTCCCGCCAATTATTATGCTAACCCGATTTTTAATATTTTTCATAGTAACCTTTTTAAGCCCACCAGGCTTTGGGTTTCGGCTCTCTGATAAGAACATCTTTAAGTAAAGATATGGCTTTTTTTAATCCTTCATCTGGGCTCATAAGACTATCTTCATGCTCAATACTTATAGTTCCGTCATACCCGACTAATCTTAAGGTTGAAACAAAATCTTTCCAGAAATCATATCCGTTTCCATAACCAACACTTCTAAATACCCAAGAACGATTAATCTCATCAAGGTAGGTTTTTGTATCAAGGACTCCGTTTACTGCTGTATTGTATTTGTCTATTTTTGTATCTTTAGCGTGTACGTGATATATTGTGCCTTTAAGTTTTTTTAAAGCTATAATAGGGTCTATCCCTTGCCAAGTGAGATGGCTTGGGTCAAAATTAGCACCTATTACTTCTCCAGCAGCGTCTCTTAAAGTCAACAATGTTTCTGGATTATAAACCACAAAGCCAGGGTGCATCTCAAGACAAATTTCTTTAACCTTATGTTGTTTTGCAAACTCTACTTCTTCTCTCCAGAAAGGAATAACTTTCTTTTCCCATTGCCATTTTAGAATATTAGAAAAATCTTCAGGCCAAGGACATGTAACCCAGTTGGGATATTTAGAGTTTGGACCATCCCCTGGACAACCAGAAAAAGTGATAATCCGTTCGATTCCAAGTTTTTCAGCAAGAAGAATAGTGTCTCTCTGAACTTTCTTGTGGGTAGATGCAATTTCAGGGTCAGGGTGGAGAGGGTTGCCGTGACAGGAGAGGGCAGATATTTCTAAACCTCTTTTTTGGACAGCCTTCTGAAATTCTACAAGTTTAGAATTGTCTGCCAGTAATTCTTCAAGGTTGCAATGTGAATTGCCAGGGTAATTACCTGTACCTATTTCTACAGTCTCTAAACCCATTTTAAGGGCTTTATCGAGAGCTTCCTCAAATTTTAAATCTCCAAACAGAACCAAAAATACGCCAAGTTTCATGGGTTCCTCCTATTTTCCACCTCTATGAGATGGATGGTAACAATTTAAAAGTGACGGATAACAAGAAAAAAGGGTAGAGTGGAGGATAAGGGACTTGAACCCTTGACTCCCAGACTGCCAGTCTGGTGCTCTCCCAACTGAGCTAATCCCCCTGTATTTTTTGAAGTAAGCTATATAATGATAACATATTTGTATATCTTTGTCAACCTTTTGTCCCGAGTACCCCCGAGGGGATTGTCACGCCAAAAGACGCCTTCCTACGCCAAGGTATACCTGCCGAAGCTTGTATTTTAGCGTAGGTTGGCTACGGCGGACAAGTTCCTCTCTTTACAAAGCAAGCTCCCCCAATGAGAGAGGTGAGTTGGGTGGAAATGCCACTCTTTCGACTCCTGAACGCCCCAATCTGTCACCTTGAACTTGTTTAAGGATCTCTAATGTAACCTCAAAAAGAAGTAGTAAAAAACGAGATTCCGGATCAAGTCCGGAATGACAATCGTTCCTTATTT
>JALNXB010000074.1 GCA_023230585.1 bacterium | reverse complement strand
TGCTGGTGCGAAGAATAATGAGCACTGTATAGCACAAAGGGCGAGTCGGTGAGCCCGCTGACTGAAGCCCGTAGGGCAAGAAAGGATGAGGGGTGTAGTTGGCAGGCAAGGAAAAATACGAGGGATTGCCCTGTATGTCATTCCGGACTTGATCCGGAATCTCGTTTTTTACGTTGCGACTACTATCGACGTGGGTTACATTAGAGATCCTGAAACAAGTTCAGGATGGTAAAAAAAGGCGTGCAGGAGCCACAAAAATATGGGGAGGGATTACAGAGCAGTATTTAAAATCTTAAATCTGTTGGTAAGATAATAATCACGTTTTTCTTTATCTATCAAAGGAAAGAGTTTCATCTTAAAATCTTTTTCTGTCAGTCCATTCAGTTTTTTGATTAAAGATTCTGATTCCTTGCTACCGATATTTAATGACACTCCTTTTTTGAGCAGAAATTCTATATCGTAAGCATCCCTTATTTCTCCTCTATCTAAAAACGCCTCAATTTTGAAAGTCATCATATCTTTAAGTTTTGCGGTATTTAGTATAACCTGAGTAGTCGAATAAGGTGAATATGATATCATTTTTTCAGGAACGACACCTTTTACTTCTTTTCTTATCTCTATTTTTAACCCTCTCTTAAACTTTTCTTTCCCTATCTCAAAAAGGATTGTATTTCTCTTATCTGCTCTATCTTTAATTATGTAATTCTTTGAAAAAAACTTGTACAATAAATTAAAATATTCTTTTGAATTAATTTCTTCAAGTAGAAAAAAATCAAGGTCTGTTGAGAACCTGTCTAAACCATAACATAACCTTAACATTGTTCCACCATAAAAAACAATAGTATCTAAAAATCTGCCACTATTAAGTTTTTCTAAAACTTCAATTTCAAACCTTTCTTGATATATCAATTCTTCCATATTTTATTAAAAAATTTCTCTGTTTTAATAGGGTATTTGGTTAAAAATTTCTCAATTTTATTTTTATTTAATTTATTGAGTGAAATTGAACTTAAATCAAACTCATACCTTCCAAGCGAATGTAAATATAAGATGTCAACAAAAGCTTTCTCTTTTTCTGAAATAAAAAAATTATCTCTTTTTATAAACCCGAAAAAAAGGTCTTTTTGAATTTTATAATAATTAAAAATAGTTCCTTCAACCTCAAAGTCTTTTGTTCGTTTTACTGAGACGTTTTCAAAAAAGTTTCTATACACTTGGGTTGAAACTTCATAATAGGTAAGGGCAGACATAAAAGATATATATGAAGGCACCTGTAATATATTTGATATATTAAAAAAATCTTCTTCTGTTAAAATATCCCACCTTTCTCTAAGTATATAAAAATCTCTTTTTAACCTAATCAGAAGACCTCTTTTTAATAACCTTAAGCATATCACCTTTGAAGATTCGGTTTTTACATCAAGAACACTTGCAACTTCTCTTGTGGAAAAATAGTTTTTGTCTTTTAATTGTCTTAATTTTTGGTAGTTCATTTTTTATAAATATATTAAGTTAACATTTTTGTTAATTATATGTCATTAGAGTGTTTTTGTCAAGTTTTTTTGTAGTTACCCATTCCGTCATTGCGAGTGATGAAGATTGTGACCTCGGAGTATTTAGCTGAGGTTAGACCTTCGAACTTACCCCGAAAATATAGACAAGGATAAAAGCATAAAAGAAAGGCGTATGGGGTGTCTACTCACTCCCTCTTTGCCTTCTCCCCTTGAGGGAGAAGAGTGCTGGTGCGAAGAATAATGAGCACTGTATAGCACAAAGGGCGAGTCGGTGAGCCCGCTGACTGAAGTCCGTAGGGCAAGAAAGGATGAGGGGTGTAGTTGGCAGGCAAGGAAAAATACGAGGGATTGCCCTGTATGTCATTCCGGACTTGATCCAGAATCTCGTTTTGTACGTTGCGACTACTATCGACGTGGGTTACATTAGAGATCCTGAAACAAGTTCAGGGTCTTATCCTTTATCCTTGCTTTTGCTTTCGTTTAAAAAGTATGTGTCTATGAATGAATTACGAGGTGCTAACCGACGCTTTTTGTCGTTGCGAAGGAATGCTTTGTGTGACTGCGGCAATCCTCGTTTTTATCCTATACACTATTGTTTACCCCCATTCCTTTTTCGCCTTCGGCGAGATTGCCACTCTAAGAGGCGCTCGCAAAGACGGAATGGGGAAAAAAAGGCATGCAGGAGCCACCAAAATATGGGGGGAGAGGATTAGTTCAGACCTAAGGACTTACGTAAGATTAAAATAGCATCTGCTATATCAACATCACCATCGTTGTTCATATCAGCCAGGTCATTAAGAGTAGAATTATAGGGTGCTAAATAGGTAATGCCACCCACAGTAATATCAAGTTTTGTAGCCATACGTAGGCAGAGGATAACATCTGCTATGTCAACACCGCCTTTCTGGTTTATATCTCCTTTTTCTAAGGTTTCACAATGGAGTTGTATAAAAGTGTCTCCGCCGATAGTTGTAGTAACTTTAACATCTTCTATTAGTATTGCAAATTCACCAGAAATCTCTTGTGCACCAGTTGAGTCAACTGGAACAGATACAGTGTAGTTGATTTTGTATTCCTCTATTCCAGAGACACTAAAATTTACCCAACGGTAAGAGTTGGTATTATAAGTAAATTTCATATAATTAGGGTTTGCAGAAGTTATAACCCACCCTGCTGGCAAGGTTTCAGTCACAATTATGCCTGTTGGCATATCAGGTGTTTCTATGTCTATCTGAACATTTATACTTTTACCGGGAGTGTATGTAGAGGGTAATATTCTTGTTGCTATGTTAGCAGGAAAAAGGGGAAATGAAGAAAAAAACAAGATTGAGAGTAACAGAAAAATGGATTGTATTTTAATGCTGTGCATAATGTAGATATTTTAGTATATTTGACTATATTTGTCAATTTTTCACTCCTTCGTTTGCCTTCTACTATGTTTGAGTCGGAATCTCGTTTTTCTTGCTACCAGCGCGGATTAAGGGACAAAAAAGACAAAAGCAATGATAAAGACAAGGTTGCCACGTCATTAGAGGCATTCCTCGCAATGCCACAAAACGGCAGATAAAAACATAAATACCCCCCTCACCTTGCAGCCTCTCCCCCAGAGGAGAGGCAAATAAGGAAAGATTATCTTTGCGAGTGAATACGAAGCAATCCCCTCACAAATACTGTCGGGATAAACCTCGCAATGACAAGTCGCCGTTAGGTGGAAAAGGAAAGAGGCGGGGTTAACCGCCTCTTTTATACTTCTTTGATTTCAAGCGTTTAAAGATACTTTTTACTCTATCCACTCGCCTGATTTCCAATACATTTCATCCGTTCCATTGGAGTCAAACTCATATTCTCCTAACTCACAATCTGCTAGTTTTGTAGCCCAAATTTCAATAGTTTTCAATATTATGCTGTCATACTTACTAAGGTCGAAAGGCCAGAGCCCTTTATGCCCTTGTAACTGCACATCTCTTGCCCAGCATTCTATTGCATAAATGAGGTCAAGGCTCTCTATAATACCAATATCGTCATCGGTTCTTTGTTCACCATTTGAGTTGTAGATGTCAAATGGACAGTAAGGGCTACCCAAAATAAGTGTGTTGTTACCTGTTATATTTTCGATAAGTCCGTTGTGTGTTACAGTACCAAAGATGGTTTGTAAATCTCCGTTATCACCATCAGAAACCTTAGCAGTAATCTTTATTATATGGTCTCTTGGCTTATCATTGGGAGAAGAAATTGCCCCAGAAAAGACAATCCTTAAAGTGTTTTCGTCTTTAGTTGGATTACCAGAAATAAAATATGTTCCAGAAGCATTCGCTGATTCTCCATCAATAAGTATATCTGTTGTTACACCGTTAGGAAGAGTCCAACCGGGAAGAATTTCCTCAAGAATATAAGCGCTTGGAACTGAAACTTCGTCAACATCAACCTTTATATAGTATGATATTTCTGACTCTTTGACTGCCTTTGTCTGTACAATTCTTTCAGCAAAAATACTGCCTGCAACCCTCCGTCTTGCCCAGGAAAACTTGCCTTTAGGGCGTATCCCTGTGTTGGAGGTAAGGTTGACAACAAGTTCTTCGCCATATAAAACAGAAGACAAATCTTTGTTAAGGGTCCCAATCTGTATTACGCCTGTTCTGTTAACATAAGCAACATAGTAGTTGTTTGGGTCTGTATTAACAGGACCAAATACTGCAAGTTGGTTACCATCATTTAAACGACTATTCTCAACTATTCTAATTACTCCGCTTCCGCTAAGACCTTCTTTATCTGCTCTCATAACATAAATTGCAACTTTTCCGTCCCATCTATTTGAAGTAAATATAATATATTTTCCGTCAGGAGAAAAAGATGGATATACATCATTTACATTTCCTCCTTCATCGGTCAGTTGTTGTTCTGTGCCAACCGCAGAAATGGTATTTGTATCTATATCTATTTTAACTCTTACCATATATATGCTGGAACCAGTCATTCCATTATCTCTTGTATATACAATCTGGGTCATTTCAGGGTTAAAAGAAGGGTTGAATGCGTCTGTCAGGTTAAGACCTAAATCTGTTTCAGACGAAGTTAAATCTGAGAGGTTCTTTACATAAAGACCTCCATCTCTTACATATACAGCCCATCTTCCATCAGATGAGATATTTGGTTGTTTAAGGTTGTATGAGGCAGGCGAAGTATCTTCTGCTTTTGCAATTACTTTACTGCCTGAGCCATCATAGTTCATTTTTTTAATTATTACTGTCTGTGGTTCTTCAAAAAGAATTGCCCCACCGTTTCCAGACAACGAAGGGTTTGACTTAATTATAGGGGCACCTGAAACTGATGATGTAATTTGTAAAGGTGTCGTTGTTGTTCCATTTAAATTTACATCTGCCCTACTGATTTCATTTTCGTCTCCACTGGTATTATTAAATACAAACCTTGTTTCATCTAAGGCAATCAAGAATTCGTCAGATATTATATCTATCGATTTGCCCCAGTTAGCAAGACCTGTGTTTTCTGTTGTTCTTTCAAACTTGATTCCATTACTTGAAGCTGATTGAGTGGTACTAAAATTTGTCTGCCAAATACTTGTATTATTAGCAATTTTGGCTGAATAGAGCATATCACCAGTAGTGCTCAAGGAAGGATTTGTTGTTGAGTCTCCGTAAAAAGATGGCTCAAACTCATCTAAATTGCTGGTATTGGTAACATTTACATCATTATTGCTTGAAAGGTTTCTAACAAATATATCAAATTTCTGATATTCACCAGAACCATACAGTTGTTTAGAATATATAAGAAGGTCTGCTGTAGTTGTGGTAGTTTTATTTAAGTTACTCACCAACCTTCCATATCTGGGTGTAGGTGAAATATTATTTGTTAAATTATTAGCATATGTAAAGGCTGTAACGTTTATGGTATATATATCTTGTATGCCACCTGTTACTCCAATATAAGCAACTGTTTGGTTATCTGCAAGAAATACAGGGTGTTTTAACTGTTTGTTTGACTCTCGGGCAACCATACTGCTCTTTCCGGTTGGAAAATCATAAACCCAGAGTTCGTGTGTCCCTGTTTTTTGGTCGGTATCCTTTGTATAGGTAAGGCGACCAGTTGTTGCTCCGTCTGAATTGAGAGAAAGGGAGGCATACCTCAAGTTATATGTATCGTCTTTTTTAAGGTAGGTTGTATTGGTATCAAGTTTTGTGAGAACCTGAGAACTTACAAGATATATTTTGTATTTGTTGTTAGTATTACCTGCTGTGAATAGTATATTCTTACCATCTGATGTAAAAGCGGGGTTGAGTATAATTAAACCACTATTGTTTTTTACAACAGTACGTTCTATGTCGGTTGATATATCCCGAACCTTTAAATCTCCAGTAGATACAATCTCGCCGTTAAGGATTTCGCCGTTTGTTTCTCTTACAACATTGTCAACATAAACTAACTGCCCTTGGTGTCTTGCTGATGCTATACTTGAAAAAGCAAATATAGCCACAAACATAAAAGCAACTACTTTAAACTTCTTAAACTTAACCATTCTTCTGCCTCCTTTGTTTTTACCTCCTTGTTTTGCCATTTTTTATGGCGGGTTAATGGTGGGTTATTTGTTCGTATTCATTTTCTAAAAGGAGTTAGAAAATGTTTTATATTTATCATACCCACTCTTGTTATCTAATTTAATTTTAGGCTGATTGTATCGTGTAAACACTTGTTTATCAAGTCTTTAGACCTCTTCCCCATTCCTTTCATAAAGGATATGCAAAAGTGTAAAATTTTAATCCAAACCGATAGATTTACGTAAAACAAGGATAACATCGGATATATTTATCTCTTTATCTTTATTTAAATCTCCTCTTATGGTCAACCATTCTGGGTAAGGTTTAGAGTAGTTTTTATCTTCTATTATTACATCTAACCCTATTGACATACGTAAGCAGAGGATAACATCTGATATATTAACAACGTTTTCACCATCAAGATTTATGTCACCTAAAACAAATTCATAAATTTTACCGTCTGATATTATATATGGTATTTTATCGCCTTGTTCATTGAAAGGAGTTATATTCTCAAGGTTTAAAGGTGTTCCCTCTTTTGGGAAAAAAGAGGTTTTAATAGTATTTAGTTTTATTACTACGAGTGTCCCACTTTCGAAATTTAAGGGAGTGTTCCCTACTCCTTTAATGTAAAGTTTGCCAGAGTTTAAAAGATTGGTTTCAAAAGTCCAGGTATCTGTAAGCGTGCCATCTGATATTGTTTCAGTCAACTGTGATATATCAAAAAGTAGAGGGTCGTAAAGAAGAGTACATTGAAACTCTTTAATTCCGCCGGTGTTTGATGTTTTTATAGGGATATCAGCAGATAAATCAGACGGACTTATAATAATATTTGGAATATACAACTTTGTGTTTATAGTAAGTGTGATATCAACTGTTTCTGTTTTTAAATCGTTATCCCCTTTTATGGTTATAATATATGTATCTGGTCTTACATCCTCTGATACTTTAATATCAAGCATAAATATATTTTTTGGTGGCGTAATGCTTGTAGGTGTTACCTTCAAAGTAATCTTGTTATCTGTAAGAGGTAGAACTGATGCAGTAAGATTTATTGTTTCAGTATATTCCCCAATATATTCAATTCCAACTGTAATAGATGTTTCCTGAGTGGTTTCCTCATCAAGCACCATTTCAATAAAGGTGGTTTCAGGGTTTAAATAGAAATCATTTTTTTTAAGAAAGTGGGCTGTTATATTTTTAGGTGAATCCATTGTTAGATTTACAGATGTAGTTGAACCTATTATATCTCCTTCCCAATGGCTAAAGAACCAGCCGTCATCAGGTGTAGATGTAAGAGTTACAGAGGTTCCTGTATCGTACCAATTATTCGTAGTAACGGGTTTAATATCAACAATACCGTTACCGTTAGTTGTTACATTAAGTTGGTGTTGGGACTTATATTTCCAAGTAATTGAAGAGTTTTGAGTAATATTAAAACTTGTAGAATTAGTAATACCTGAGGAAGGAACGCTACCTGTGCCAATCCAGCCGGTACAAATATGTTTAACACCTATACCTTCAATAAACTCTGGGGCAGAAGCAACAACCCTATCCCCTGTAGCGTAAGGATGCCTTCCAACACAAGGGTTTGGAGTGCCAAAAGGTGATACAACGTTAAAGGTAAGTGTTTCTGTAAGAGAAATATTTATCTCTGTTTTATTCTCTCCAGCAAAGATAGTTATAGGGTTTGATACAAAAAATCCTGATGGTTCGTCTTCTATATCCCACTCTTGGTTAGAGTTGACATCTTTAAAAGAGGCGATATAGTATGTGCCGGGACTAATGTTTTTTATTGTGTAGGCGCCTGTTGAAGATATATTTGCAGAATAAACAGGAGGTTGTGTATAGTTTGTTGAATTATAAATACCTACATATATTTTTCCTGTCATTACGCCTGAATATGTTATTGTGCCTGATACAGAAGCAAAAGCAAGACCTGTAAAATTGGCATCTGGTATGTCGGAAAAAATGTTTGTGTAACTCTTGTTGAGTGGCGTAAAAACATAGTTGTTGAGGGTGGGAGTAATTGTATAGTTTCCGAGAGGGAGTTGTGTAAAAATGTAGTTGCCTTGAAAGTCAGGGGTGGTTGATGAAGAAGTTGTTCCTAAAAGGGAAAGATTAACATCTGTAACATCGCCTGAACCGCCTTGGAGAGAAATTTTGCCAGAAATTGTAAACCCTTTAACTGTAAAAGAGCCGTTGTTAGGGACAGAGGGGATATCATTTGCT
>JALNXB010000073.1 GCA_023230585.1 bacterium | reverse complement strand
ACCAACAAGAGAAACTCCCATCAGATAGTTGCCAATAATAGAAATGGTTTGTGTGATAATACTTATCAAGATGGCTAATGCGATACTTTTTTTTGCCAAAAAATAAGATGAAAAAACAAGGTATATGGTTTGAAGTTTATTTTTTAGGTTGACAGGTAGTCTATTCTTGAGAAGAAACTTAAAAAAATTAGCAATATTTCTATTGGTAAAAAGTAGAATGAAACTAAATAACAATAACAGGATGCTCAAAAGAAAAACTTTATATTTTGTTGGTAGTTCAGGTGTGAGCCACGCTGATACTGTGCCCATAAATATAACCGTTAAAGCGCCAAGAAACCTATCAATTAAAACAGAACTTCCAACAAGAAGTTTGTTCTGCTCTTCTTTTACAAGAAAAAAAGCTTTTGCTATATCTCCTCCTGCGCCAGTTGGGAGAAAATTATTGAAAAATATGCCTACCATAGTAAGTTTGAATATATTAAAGTAGTTAACTTTCTCTGAGCCAATCTGTTTTTTTATAAGTATAAAAAGTCTTAAAGCAAGAAGAAAGGCAGTTGATATTGTAATTATAAGAGCGGTGAAAGCAAGAGGTTTATGGCAGTTGTTTAGAACTTTGAGGGAGTTTTGTATATCTATCTTTATGAAAAGGAGAAAAAGAAAAATAATACTTACCAAAATTTTAATAATTATTTGAAGGTCTGCTTTTTTCATAAACAAGTATTTGGTCTGGTCTGCTATTATAGTTGAGTTTATTTTTGAAGGAGAAACCTTAAAATTTAAGCATCTGCTTGAGTTTTTCAACCCTACATTCTATATCGTTAATACTGATAGATTCAAGTTTGTTAGTACTAAAATCTTCTACTGTAAAAGAAGCAACAGCTGAACCTACAATCGTAGCTTTACGTAAAACATTGTTATTTATGTTGTTGCTCGAAGCAATATACCCTGTAAGCCCTCCCGCAAAACTATCCCCTGCACCTGTTGGATCTTTAAGTTGTTCTACCGGATAGGCGGGCACAGAAAAAAGGTTTTCGTTCTCAAATAACAGAGCACCGTTTGCTCCTTTTTTAATTATGACTGCTGAAGGTCCCATCTTGCTGATTTCTCTTGCTGCCGAAACAAGGTGGTCCTTGCCTGAAAAGAGTCTTGCTTCGGTTTCATTTATAAGCATTATATCAATATTTTGTATAAGTTTTTTTAAACTATCAGGCTTTTTTGTTATCCACAGGTTCATAGTATCTATAAGTATAGGTCCTGAAACATTAATACTATCAAGGATACTATGTTGTATCTCTGGGTCTGTGTTGGCAAGAAATAGACACTCAACGTTCTGGTAATGAGATGGTATGTCTAAATGTAAGTCTTGAAGGTGTTCGGGACATACAGATAGGGTTTTGGCCTGTTCCATATCACCTTCATAAAGCCCTGACCATCTAAAAGTTTTGCTATTGGAAATTTTTAACCCTGATACATCTATCTTCTTTGCAGTAAATTTTTGTATATAATCTTGTGGGAAATCTGTACCAATCTTACCAATAACTTTTACCGGAGAGAAAAAACTTGCCGCAAAAGAAGAGTAGGTTGCTGAACCTCCTAAAACTTCATAAACTTCTCCGCAAGGGGTTTTAATATTATCAAGTGCAATTGAACCTGTGATGAGTATATCTTTTTTTTGTGTCATTTTCTACTCTTTTTTTTACTCTTACAAGCCTCTTTTATTTTATGTAGAATACCGTTTATAAACTTTGTAGATTCGTTTGTTCCGTATTTTTTTGCCATTTCTATTGCTTCGTTAATTGTTGCAAGAGGGGGTATATCTACCATAAACATAATTTCAAACGTAGCCATTCTCAATATATTTCTATCTAAATAAGCCATTCTGCTGAGTTTCCAGTTTAGAGAAACTTTAGTGATTTCAGCATCTACATCTTTAAGGTTTTTAATAGTATCGGTTACCAGTAGGTTAGCAAAATCTATAACAGAAGTTTTTTCAGACGGGTTTTCCTGCCAGAAAGTTTTTCTTAGTTCTTCAATAGATTCCTTATCTGCTCCGAGTATATCTATTTGATAAAGAAGCATTAAAGCAAGTTCTCTTGCGCGTCTTCGTTGTCTCATTGTTTTATATTCTTTGAATTATATAGGTTGTGTAATTCAAAGTTTTCAATTTTTTTATTTAAGTTGTTCAGTAAGATTAGCCATCTCTATTGCAGAAAGAGCCGCAGACCATCCTTTATTACCCATCTTTGTACCAGCTCTCTCTATTGCTTGGTCGGTAGAATCAGCTGTTATAACACCAAAAGATACTGGGACTTTACCTTCAAGATTGATTTGTGTAACAGCTTTTGTAATCTGAGAACTAACATATTCAAAATGAGGAGTTCCGCCTCTAATTACTGCACCAAGACAAATTATAGCATCATACTTGTTTTTGGATGCCATTTTGGAAATTGCAAACACAGATTCAACAGTCCCCGGTACCCAAACAATATCTATATCCTTATCGTTTCCATTATGTCTCTTAATACAGTCTATTGCTCCTTCAAGCAGACTTGTAGATATAAACTCATTGAACCTGCTTATTATAATGCCAAATTTTTTATTTTTTGCATCAAGTATACCTATTTTTTCGTTCATTTTATATCCTCCCCTTTCTTGCTCGCCTTACATTCTTTTAAAATATGCCCCATTCTTACCCGTTTTGTTTCTATATATTTTTCTGAATACTCTGATATCTCTGTTTCTATAGGTACTCTTTCCACGACTGTAATGTTGTAACCAGCAAGCCCAACAATTTTTCGGGGATTATTTGTCATTAAACGGATTCTTGTTAGACCAAGGTCCGCAAGTATCTGAGCACCTATACCGTAATCTCTAAGGTCGTCTGGAAATCCGAGTTTAAGATTAGCGTCCACAGTATCAAGGTTATCGTTTTGTTGGAGAGCATAAGCTTTAAGTTTATTGATAAGCCCAATACCTCTACCTTCCTGCGGTAGGTATATAAGAGCGCCCCTCTTTTCGTTCTCTATCATTTTAAGAGCGGTTGATAGTTGGTCGCCACAATCGCACTTGAGGGAATGGAATATATCTCCTGTTAAGCATTGTGAATGCACCCTCACAAGTATACTGTCTTTTGAATCTTTTAGTGTAAGGTCGCCTTTAACAAGTGCTATATGGCTATTGTCTTCTATTATATCTTTATAAAGAATAAGTTTAAATTTACCAAAATCTGTTGGAAGGTCTAAAGAAAGAATTCTTTTTACAAGTTTTTCTTTACTTATTCTGTACTGTATAAGGTCTTTTATGGTGATTATTTTAAGGTTATGTTTTTTAGAAAACTTTAAAAGGTCCGGCACTCTTGCCATTGTGCCGTCTTCATTCATAATTTCGCACATAACTCCCGATGGAAACAACCCTGCAAGGCGGGCTAAATCTGTTGCTGCTTCTGTATGTCCTGCTCTTACAAGAACGCCTCCCTCTTTTGCTTGAATAGGGAAAATATGTCCAGGTCTTGCTAAATCTTCTGGCTTAGTTTTTTCATTTAGCATAAGTTCTATTGTAAAAGCTCTGTCGTAAGAAGATATACCTGTAGTTACGCCAAAAGCCGCATCAACAGAAATAGTAAAAGCAGTATTATGAAGGGCAGTATTATCTAACATCATCAGAGGTAACTTGAGTTGTTTAAGCCGGTCTGGAAGTAGGGCTATACATATCAACCCACGTGCTTCTTTTGCCATAAAATATATAGATTCTGGCGTTATTTTATCCGAAGCTATTATCAGGTCACCTTCATTCTCTCTTTCTTCATCGTCAACCACAATAATAAGACGACCTTCTTTTATATCTTGTAAAGCGCTATCAACTGAACTAAACATTTTATTTTTCATCCTTACAATTTTATCATAAAAACTATTTTATATCCATACGTTTTAATTAAACACATCATTGTATAACTGCTTCCAATAGGTTTGGTGTAAGACCAGATATACCTTTAAGGTTACCTTCAAACACAAAAACAACTCTTGTGTTTGAATCAATTTTGGGAGATATCTTGTCTGGTATAAAATCTTCTGTATACTTAACAATGTCTGATATTCGCAGGTTATCCATTACTCCTTCGAATGGTCCAAGTATTACTTCGTCCATATTTTCTGATAACTTGATTTTCTGTTTACCTTTAAGTTGGGTAACTCCATAAATAACTGATTTAAAAGTCTCTTTTTTCCCATCAAGAAAGATATTAAGTTCTCCTTGTAGTTCCCCAGATTCTTCTTTTAGGTCCCAGGTGTACGCAATATGGTGCCATTTACCAGCACGGAACAGATGTTCTATCTGGAACCCTGTTGTTGGGTTCCCTTTGTCAGGTATAAGTAGCGACTGTAAACAACTGTAAGGTCCAGGGGTACCTCTCCTCCAGTATGAATGTAGAAATTTTAAACCAGATGTTTCTAAAAACGGGAAATCCTTTTTTTTGAAAGAAGCAATAGGCGTGTTAATAAGTGAATGGTTGGACTTAAACCAGAATTCAACAGTTCCTTTATTTGCAGGGAAGAAAGTATGTCCTCCCTGTGAGACTTTTTCGCCTTTAGAGAATTTTAATTTTGTATCGCCTGAAAGTCTAATAGCTTTACCAGATACTCCTTCAACAAACTTTAAGGGTTCTTTCGGTTCAAACAATAGAGCAGAAGTAGAAACAACTGGTTTTCCCAATGTTTCTTCAGGAAGGAGAGTTGGTGAACCAAAAGAGACTATCGGTTCAATATTTAAAAATCTATAAAAACCAGGAGGAGCGTTTCCGCTAAACTCGCGAAAATAAGGTTCTATACTCCAGATACCTGTTTGTCCTTTAACTGGTAGAGAAAATCTTCCTATATTGGAGTCTATGCATTCAAGAGCCGTTGAACCGTCTGCTCTTTTTATGGTAGCAGGGTAGCCAATGAAAACATCAAGTTCTTTGAGTCCAGCAGGAACTTTGAAAAACATAGGTTTAGCTTCCCCGGGGCGGTTATCTCCCTGATGAGAACCACCGTGCCCTGCTCTGCAAATAGACCATAACCCATCGGGTGCAAGTGTAGCTACCTTTTGTGATGTTGTGTCGAGAAGTGTCCAAGCAACATCTTCTACCCCAAAAGATAGGATATATAACCCTTCTTCTTTTTCTGCTGGTATATTTATGTAAGCGTGATAATGAGTATTCTGAGCCATCCTTTTTTCTATTACTGTTTTTATTCCTTTTAGTGGAGCAACCGTTGGATATTTTTTGTAAGGAAATACTTCTATTTTAGCATCCTTATTTTTTGTCCTGAAATAAACACTAAGGTTGGTTTCTATACCTTTTTTATGTCTGAATAATAACATAGTTTCTGGGAATTCTAACGGTTTTACTGCAATAGGGGTTATAGGTTCGTTGCTCCATCCAATATTATTTATTAATTTGAGAGCAGCAGGAAAACCTATAAAAGGGTTCTGGTAACCTGTAAATATTCTTGGCGGAAGAGATTTCCAATCGAGAGGATTTTTAGGCAGTCTCGATAAATCTTTCTCTAAAGGGTATGCATTAGCATACATAAGAGCATCACTTAAAGTCTGTTCTACCACGCTTCTCCATTTTTGTTCTCCAGTAATAAGGTAAGCAATATAGTATGTGAGCGCATCGTAATTTCTATGACATAAAGTGCCACCTCTTCTTTCAAATCTATATTTTTGGTCGAGAAGTTTAAGCCAGGCTTCTTTTACTATTTCATCTCCTGTTTCAAGATAATATTCTAATAGGTTGTAAGTATCTCTTTCGTCTTTATATTCAGCCCCGTAACCGCTACCTTTTAAACCGTTCTGGCTATTTAAATCTATAATGGAATGGATAAACTCACGAGATTTTTTACACATATCTTCATCCCAGTCCATAATAGAAAGAGTAAGAAGCATTCTTGATATGCTGGTTATTCCTCTTGGGGTTCTAACTTTTGAAACTTCTTCTTTTATCATATTGACCAGATCAAGAGACTGCTCATCTCCAGTAAGGTAGTACTGGTTCAACCAGTGTCTTATCTCACCATCAATGATAGCAAAGAGAGTAGTTCTTCCTTGCCAGAAGAAAGGTAGTCCTCCACGGGCTCCAATGAGTCCGGCTCCTCTCTGTTTTTCTGGGGAATTCCAGTGGGCAATTCCGTAGTCTCCCGTAAACCTACCAAACTTGTACCCGTACTCGTAATATTCTCTCTCCCCACTCCTTGCGTACATTAGAAATGGAACTCTTCTCATACCGTAGTCCATTATTCCTTTAAGCCTGGAATCTCCGAACCCGGGCATTATACGCCCTTTAACAGTGTAATAACTAACATCAGGAAGACAACCCCAAGAAATGGTCCCTGTCATAGGGAAAGCCTCTAAAGACATAATTAGCCGTTGCCAATATTCTTTAAATATCTGCTCAAATTCGGGGAATTTTTTCGTATCTTTATGGTAAGACGGCCAGCCAAGGGCTTCTGAAGAACATATTTTTACAGGGTCGCTTAAAGCAAGTGTTGGTCTTGCTGCCGATATACAAGTTCTTTTGACTAGGTCTGCATTATAACTTCCCTGTTGAGGTAAAAACCATATATCGTGAGTTAATGATGTTCCTTGAGCGTTACTATATGTTTCGGCTCCGTCTTTTGGTGCTCCAGGACCTTCTTTTGCCCAAGTCTGCCAGTATTCATCAATAAGCGTTTTTGCTTTGAAATCTAGTTCTCTCTTACTTCTGGCTGACCATAACACTGCTTTTGCACTTCTTTCTCCAAAAGATATCTCCTTGGGGAACCTTTCAGCAAGCCATGGCATAACAATCCCAATACCAAAGTTGCCATAATCCCCATAAGCCCAGTCACCTGCTATATCAAATTTTTTAACAATTTTATCTATACCGTTTTCAGATGTACCAACGCCTGCATTATATTTTCGTTCAGCAAAATGAGGGTAATCATCTTGAAGCAAGAAAACCTCTTTACCTTTAGTTTGAATAACAGACTCTTCCCCTGGAAGACCTTCTGCACAATATACGTCTGTTGGAGGAGCAGGGGGGGTAAATTCCAGTCCAAAATCTTTGAACCAAACTTTGTTGGTATCTTCGGTAAGTATTAAGGAATGTGTAATCCGAACAGCAGAAGACCCTTCTGCAAAATATAGCCAAACATCTGCTCTTGCAAGTTTTTCTCCAGAATTGGTTACATACCACCCAGATCTTTTCACAACTACCCGAGCAGGTCCTTCTTTTAAAAAAGTATTCTCTATTTCAGCCAGTTTACCTGCTACTTTTGCAGTTCTGCCTTGATTATCTATCAGATATGTGCCTGCACCAGAATTTTCCAATATAGAGATTGTACGGTTATTTACAGTTAGCCACGCTTTTTCAGGTAGGAGTTTATCTTTATCAAACTGGTATATTGACACACCAGTATCAATTGTGAAACCTCCATCTGGAAGGTTGCTGATTTTAAGAGGGGTTGGATAAGCGCTTCTCTTTATTCCTTCTCCATACTCAACTCTATATCTATTCTGAGGAGAATCAGTGAACCCAGCTAAAGCCCATCTAATACTACCGTCTACCCATTTAGCTGTAATATCAATTTGGGAAGGAACTTCTCTGGTTTCGCTCATTATACGTATAGAGGAAGCATCTTTAACTTCTCCTTTAGAAAAAGCCATACTGGCTATAATTGGCAAAGGAGAGTTTAAACCTGATACATCGTTGATTTTAAGTTCAAATTCTTCTGCTTGTACTGATGATAAAAATGTAAAAATAAACAAGAGCGAAAAGGATACAAGAACTGTTTTTAAAATATTTTGTTTCATTACGCCCTCCTATTTAATTAATACGTTTGTCAAATTTAGCTAAGAAACCCCTCCTATGCCAAGGTATACCTGCCGAAGCTTGTATTTTAGCGTAGGTTGGCTTCGGCGGATAAACCTCGCAAGATAAACTACAAAAGACGGAATGGGGGATGAAAATGAGATTGCCACTCTTTTGCCTTCTATCCGCCCCAGTTTGTTATCCTGAACTTGTTTTAGGATCTCTAATGTAACCCACGTTGGTAGTTGGCACAACGTAAAAAACGAGATTCCGGATCAAGTCCGGAATGACATATAAGGACAACTACCCTCCTCATCCTTGATCCTTCTCCCTCAAGGGGAGAAGGCAAGAAAAGGGAAGGTGTATGCACCGTAGTACCAGAGTGAGTAGACACCCCATACTGCTTCTCTTTTATGCTTTTATCCTTGCCTTTGTCTTTTCTTCCAGTAAAAAAGTATGTGTCTAAGAACGAATTACGAGGTGCTACTACAGCTCAAGCAAGAATCGGGCTGTTAACAAAAGGTTCAAGCCTTTTGTTCCCCTACTCTGAGCCTGTTGAACCCTTCGGAGATGCTTTATATGCAGAAGGGTAAGTTCTCAGAGTGCCCGATTGTT
>JALNXB010000072.1 GCA_023230585.1 bacterium | reverse complement strand
GGAGAAGAGTGCTGGTGCGAAGAATAATGAGCACTGTATAGCACAAAGGGCGAGTCGGTGAGCCCGCTGACTGAAGCCCGTAGGGCAAGAAAGGATGAGGGGGGGTAGTTGTATTTGCGAAGGAATATGGACAATCCTCAGGGGTTTACAAAGAAGTTAATGGGATGAGGTTTTCCCTTATATGTCATTCCGGACTTGATCCGGAATCTCGTTTTTGCTACCACTTTTGCGTGGGTTAGGTTAGAGATCCTGAAACAAGTTCAGGATGGTAAAATTGGCGAGTAGAAGGTAACACAGCCCCCCATTCCGTCCTTTGTAGTTAGTCTTGCGAGTTTTACCCCCTCGGAGGTACTCGAGACAAGTCGCCGTAGGCGGAAAAGGAATGAGGAGAGTTCACTGAATATTCACAGTTCTCAATAGACGAGATAAGTTTTATTGAATATAAACCTTAATTTAATATGGAAGAAAAAAAATTTTGGATATGTGCGAACCTTTCTGGATTGGGTCCAGCGAGATTAAAGAAACTTTTAAAAATAGCTGGCTCAATAGATAAGGTTTTTCAATTATCAGAAATTGAATTACGAGAAGCAAGTGTTCCTAAAAATGTTGTTGCAAAAATACTCAAATGGGAAGAGTTACCTTGGCAAGACGAGATTAGGTTTTGCCGTCAACAGAATGTTAAAATTCTTACCAGAGAAGATGCAGATTACCCCTACCTTCTAAAACAAATATATGCGCCTCCCTTTATGCTCTACGTTAAAGGTAAAATACCTAAAACAGAGCAAACTATAGCCATTATCGGCACTCGCAATCCGTCTTTGTATGGAAGAAGAATGGCAGAAAAATTTGCAATTGAACTTGCCTATTTAGGGTTTACTATCATAAGCGGACTTGCAAGAGGTATCGATACAGCAGCCCATAAGGGAGCACTAAAAGGAGCAGGTAAAACAGTTGGAGTTCTTGGCTCAGGTTTTAACAATTTTTACCCAAGAGATAATTTTAAACTTGCAGAAAGAATATTAGATAATAACGGCGCTATAATTACTGAGTTTAATTTTTCTGCAAGACCAGAACCTTCTCATTTCCCCATAAGAAACAGAATTGTTTCTGGTTTATCTAAAGGTGTGCTTGTGATAGAAGCAGGTCAAAGAAGTGGTGCTCTCATTACAGCAAATTGCGCTCTTGACCAAGGTCGAGAAATTTTTGCTTTACCAGGGCAGGTTGATAATATTTTTTCAAAAGGCGTAAATTACCTTTTGAAAGAAGGTGCTTTATTGGTTGAAAACACTCAAGATATTTTAGATTCATTAAATCTTGAGTTAAAAATCCCTAAAAAAACTAAAAAAATTACTCATAAGGGTTTAACAAAGACCGAAAATAAGATACTTGCAACTATTGGAAACAAAAAGATGCACATCGAAGAATTATTATCAGTTTCAGAGTTAAAACATAGAGAGGTTTCTGATTCTTTGCTAAGTTTACTTATAAAAGGTTTGATTGTTGAATTGCCCGGTAAAATATATTCAAAAAAATAGTATTGTCCTAATTTACTACAAATTAAGATTTGACTATTTATATACTGATATTGTATAGTATAAAACTATAAATATTTAATTTATAATAACCCCTCACAACATATTTTTGGGGTGAAGGAGAGAGATATGGAATATAAACAGATTTCAATGATGTCTTACACAATCGCAAGAGGGGAATGGAAAAAGAACAAAGATATCGTAGAGTTATGTCGATTTACAAAAGAACTCGGTTTAGATGCCATAGATTGGATTACTACTTATGATACTGAACCAAAAGAAGTAAGAAGAATTTGTGACGATTTTGGTATAAAAACAATATGTTACACTTTTTTTACTGATATCAATTTCCCCGATAAAAAATCGAGACAACCTGGCTTAAATAATATAGAAAAAGGTATTGAAATCGCTCTTATTCTTGGCACCGATAAAATAATGCTTCCTTTAACAGGTAAACCAGGATTAACAAGAGATGAGAGCAGAAGGAATTGTATTGAAGGGTTAAAAGATGCTATTTTAATTGCACAAAAATATAATGTAGCCATAACGCTTGAACATTTTCCACAACATACCGCTCCTTTTATTATTTCTTCGGATATGGATGAGGCTATCAAGGAGATACCCGATTTAAAGATTACTTACGACCCTGGTAATATGGTAACAGGTGGGGAAGACCCAGTTGAAGGATACACCAAATCTAAAAACTATATTGCTCATACACACTTTAAAGATTGGGTATTGGATGATGTTAATGGTAGAATTGGAGCAGACGGGAAACATTACAAGGCAGCTTTAACAGGAGAAGGTATTCTTGATTATCCAGCAATTGTAAAAATAATGTCAGAAGATAATTATAAAGGTTATATAAATTTTGAATACGAAGGTTCTGAGTATACACCAGAAGAAGCAATGATTAAAGGGGTTAAATATCTTAAAAACCTTTTTGAAACTATTAAATAGAAAAAGTGGTTGTTATAATTACAAACAATCCCTAATAAAATATATATAAAGGGAAAAAGGAGAAATGATGGCTATAAAAAAGAAGAGCAAACTGGCAATACTTGGCGGTGAAAAGATGGTTTCTGATGATTGTATCAAACCTTGGCCAAAAATCACCGATTTAGACAGAAAATATGTCCTTAAGGCTTTAGAGGGGCCATCTTATACATACGGTCCTAACTGTACTCAATTTGAAAAAGATTTCGCTAAATGGAATGGAAACAAACACTCAATACTTACCAACAGCGGAACAGCGGCTTTACATATGAGTATTGCTGCCTGCGGTTGTGGAAGTGGAGACCAGGTAATTGTTCCAGCTTACTCGTGGACCTCAAGTGTAACTTGTCTTTTACATCATAATACTTTACCTGTTTTTGTTGATATAGATTATGATACAATGAATATTGACCCAAGCAAAATAGAAGCCGCTATTACTCCAAAAACAAAAGCTATTATGGTTGTCCACCTCCACGGTTTGGCTGCCGATATGGAGGCTATCCGTAAAATTGCAAAAAAACATAAACTAAAAATCATTGAAGACGCTTGCCAATCTCACGGTGCATCCATTAAAAATAAGAATGTTGGTTTGTGGGGAGATTGTACTGGATTTAGTCTCAACCATAACAAAAGTTTGACCAGTGGTGAGGGCGGAGTTTTTGTTACTAACGATGAACAAATTCTTGAAAAAGCAAAAATGTTGTGGTCTTTTGGAGAAACAAGAAAACCTAACGAAAGTAGAGATTACCACGCTTACGCTCTTGGGTGGATGTATAGAAGTTGCGAACTTGTGGCAGCGTTTGGTAGAGCACAACTTACAAAATTGGACAGAAACCTAAAAATACAGAAAGAGAACGCTGAAACTTTCATTGAAGGTGTTAAAGATATTCCAGGTTTAATTATACCTTTTGTCCCAAAAGGATATAACCACACTTACTACAATGTAACTTTACGTATTGATGCTAAAAAACTTGGGTTTGAAGGAAGAGATGTAGCCATTAGAAACGCCATCTTAAAAGCCTTGCGTGCCGAAGGTACTCAATGTGGAATTTGGCAACGTTATATACTTCCAGCGATGACTGTTTTTCAGGCAAAAAATGCCTACGGACACGGTTGTCCTTGGAACTGTCCTAACTCTTTGCCAGTAGATTATAATCCTGAGAACTATCCAGTCGCTCAAAAACATTGTGATACCCATTTTGGAATGACAATGCCGTTTAGGGCACCTAACACTAAAAAAACAGCTAAACTTATTGCATCTGCGTTCCACAAGGTTTTTGACAACATTAAAGACCTACAAGTAGATTAAGTAAGCATATTTGACAGTAAAGACAGAAGAGAGGAATAAGTAGACTAAGTATGGAGTTTTTGCGTCTTCGAGTATCCCTTTTTTACAAGTGTTTACCCCGAGTATTCAAGGGATTTCTAAATATGGCAATTTCCTTTGGATACTCGGGACAAGTCGCCGAAGGCGGAAAAGGAATGGGAATAAACAATAGTAAGGATAAAACAAGGTTTATCCCGAGTATGCCCGAGGGAGTTGCCACGTCATTTAAAGCACTGAAATACTACTTAAAGCATTGCCAAATTTGGCAGAACGCTTTTGTTTAACAGGGAGTAATAAATGAAAATATGGAATAGAATTGTCAGCACCATATATATACTGGCTGGCAGTCTTTTTGCTTTTTTCTTTCTTGCAATATGGGCAAAACAAGATTTTCTCTTTAACGCTACTGCCTACATCGAGAAAGAAAAGATTTCTTTTGGGCTTACAGGTACAGGCATAATACTTGTGGGTATTGTTTGGATAATAAATTGGTTAGACCATCTGTACAAAACAAAAGTTATAACTTTTGATAACCCTGATGGTAAAATAAAAATTTCGCTTAAAGCAATAGAGAATTATATTAACACTATGCTTACAAAACAGGTTAAGGATATACACTCACTAAAAGTAAAAACTTCTATTTCTTCAAAAGGGTTAAACACAAAGATAAGTCTAAGAATTTTTTCTCATTTCAATATCCCTGAACTTTGTACACATATACAGGAGGTAACAAAAAACTATCTCCAAGACGCTATTGGAATTGAAAGAATTGGGAATATAGAAATATTTATCTCAAGGATTAAAAGTGGAGATGCTCAAGATAACGAACAAGACGCTGTTGGTTTAGAGCCAATACCAGACACTGAAGAAGTAGAATAGGTTAAACTCATTTTTCTGCTATAAACATATTTCTTTTCTTATCAACTCTATACTTACCTTACTAAAATGAAAAAAATCCTACGAATCATAGATGCCAATTTTAACAGAGGGAGAGAAGGGCTCCGTGTAATTGAGGATGCGTTAAGGTTTTATTATTCTTTTGATGTATCAGGTATAAACAGATTGAAGGTTTTAAGACACTCTTTTTCAAAAGAGATTTCAAAATATTTTAGTCTTATAGAACTAAAAACAATGAGAGATGTAAGTAGAGATAAAGGGAAAAAACTTGATATCAGAAAACTTGAAGATATACAAACAACTGTTGAAAAAAACTTTCTTAGAGTAAGCGAAGCAATGAGAACAATAGAGGAGTATTCCAAAACAGTAGTACCAGAAGCTTCTGAGGTTTTCCATAACCTTAGATTTGAACTTTACAAAATTGAACAAGAAGTTTCTTTAAAAATTTGCCGTAAAACTCTGCCTGCTCGTTTCTATTATATAATTTATGATATAAAAGATACTGATAAAATTTCTGCACCATTGGTCAAAAAATTATTAACACTTGAACCAGACGCTTTTGAAATAAGATTTTCAGGTAATTCTTCTAAAACCTATTTAAAAAACGCCTTATCTTTAAGGAAACTTATCCCTTCTACTGTTCTCTATATTGTGAACAGTAGAGCCGATATATGCCAAATATCTCAAGCTGATGGGCTTATATTGGAATCAAATGATATTCCAGTAGAAGACGCAAAAAAACTTCTACCTAATAAGATGGTCGGTTTTAGAGTTGAAAAGATTAATAAAAACATTTTATACCCTCAGAAACAGTTGGATTTTCTTGTTGTTTTGTGCCAATCTGATAATAATCTATATAAAATTCAATTGACAGAAAGATTAAATAAAGTTAATATACCTTTTACTGTAATAGAGAAATCTGATGAAAAAAAGATGTCGAGTTATGTTAAGGAAAAAATCTCTTTAACGTCAGAAGAAGAAGTTCTGTTACAAAAGAAGATAACCTTAACATCTAAAAAATGGAGAAAAAAACAGAATGAGCGATGAGAAAAATAAAAAGAAACCTTCTTTTAAAAACAATTCTATGAGATGGCTGATTTTCTGGGTTTTAGCAGGAATTCTTTTGGTAGGTCTTGCAAAAATATCTGAAATGGAAGGGAAAAGAAAGGACCTTATGTATAGCCAACTTTTAAAAGAAGTAAGGAACAACAATATTGATAAAAAGTTAACTATAAAAGATAAAAACATATCCGGGACACTTAAAGATGGAACAAAGTTTTCTACTTACGCTCCCAATGACCCTTCCCTATACAGATATTTAGATGAGTACGGTGTAGATTTTAAGGTTGAACCAGCTTCAAATATATGGATGAATATATTTATTTCCACTATTCCAATTCTTCTAATATTTTTCCTTATATGGTTTTTAATATATAAACAGGTATCATCTGAAGGTAGTAGAGTTATGGCATTTACTAAAAGTAAACCTATAATGCCTGACCCAAAAAATCGTACAACTTTTGATGATGTTGCAGGTTGTAAGGAAGCAAAGGAAGAATTACAAGAAATCATACAGTTTTTAAAAGACCCAAGAAGGTTCCAAAAACTTGGTGGTAAAATTCCTAAAGGTGTACTTCTTATAGGTCCTCCTGGTACTGGTAAAACTTTGCTTGCAAAAGCTGTTGCAGGTGAAGCACAAGTACCTTTTTTAAGTATGAGTGGATCTGATTTTGTTGAAATGTTCGTAGGCGTTGGAGCAAGTAGAGTAAGAGACCTTTTCAAACAAGCTCTTAAACTTAGCCCGTGTATCATATTTATTGATGAACTTGATGCAGTCGGTAGACAAAGATTCGCTGGGCTCGGCGGAGGGCATGATGAAAGGGAACAGACTTTAAACCAACTACTTGTTCAGATGGACGGATTTCAAACAGAAACAGGAATAATAGTTATGGCAGCTACCAATAGACCAGATGTGCTTGACCCAGCACTTGTTAGGCCTGGCAGATTTGATAGAACGGTTGTTGTTTCCCTACCTGATATAACAGCAAGAGAAGAGATTATTAAGGTTCATATAAGAAACAAACCTCTCGATGAAACTGTTGATACCGAAATTCTTGCTCGTACTACATCTGGAATGTCTGGCGCAAACTTAGAAAATATGGTAAACGAGTCTGCGCTACTAGCAGCCAGAAAAGGTAAAAATTCTATTGGAATGGAAGATTTTGAGGAAGCTAAAGACAAAGTAATGATGGGCGTGGAAAGAAAAAGTCTGGTTATAAGTGAAGAGGAAAAGAAGATTATTGCTTACCACGAGGCAGGGCATACATTAGTCCAAAAATCCTTACCTGATGTGCATCCAGTACATAAGGTTACCATTATCCCAAGAGGTCAAGCACTTGGAATCACTCACGTATTCCCAGACAAAGACCAGTTTATTGAAAGTGACACATTTTATAAAAATACTCTCTCTACTTTACTGTCAGGACGAAGTGCAGAAAAACTTATATTTGGGAAAATATTTACAGGCGCAGAAAATGACCTTAGGGTTGCTACTGAAATAGCGCGAAAGATGGTCTGCGAATGGGGAATGAGCGAAAATATTGGACCTGTTAGTTATTCTCATTCTGAAACCGTTTTCCTCGGAAGAGATTTTTCTCAACAGAAAAATTATAGTGAAGAAACATCCAGAGAGATAGATAGAGAAATAAAGAGGATTCTTAAAGAGGCTGAAAATAAAGCAGAAGATATACTGAAAAATAATAGAGAAAAACTTGAATTACTAACAAGTACTCTTTTAGTAAAAGAGACTCTTAATTCAGATGAAATAGACGAAATACTTGGTATATCGCCCAAAGGAGCTAACAATGGACCAACAGAAGATAGAGGCGGCAATAAAGACGATAATTGAGGCAATTGGTGAAAACCCTGAGAGAAAAGGGATTAAAGAAACACCAAAACGTGTTGCAAAGATGTATAGTGAAATTTTTAAAGGTTTACAAGAGTCTCCTGAAAAAATTCTCGGTAAAGTTTTTAGGGAAGATTTTAACGAACTTGTATTAGTTAAAGATATACCTTTCTTCTCTATGTGTGAACATCATTTATTACCCTTTTATGGGAAAGCTCATATAGCATATTTGCCTGACAACAAAAAAATTGTTGGTTTAAGTAAAATAATTCGGTTGGTTGAGGCATTTTCAAAAAGAATGCAGTTACAAGAAAGAATTACCAATCAGATAGCTGATACTATGATGAAAGTACTTACCCCGCAAGGAGCAATGGTTGTTATTGAAGCAGAACATATGTGTATGATAATGAGAGGTGTTCAGAAACCAGGTACCAAAATAATTACCTCTGCAATGAGAGGTATCTTTTTAAAAGATTTTAGAACACGAACCGAAGCCATAAACCTTATCCACCCTTCAAAATCTTAAAACATACTTATTTTAGTTGGTAAAAAATTATCACGCTTTTACATTCCGGACTTGATCCGAAATCTCGTTTTTTACATCCCCCCATTCCGTCTTTGCGAGTGTTTTGTAACGTGGCAATCTCGCCGTAGGCAGAAAAGGAAATGGGGGGAAAAGACAAAGGCAAAGACACAACCCCCCCCTCACCTTGCATCCTCTCCCTCAAGGGGAGAGGCAAATAAGGAAAGATTGTCATTGCGAGTGATGAAGGCTGTACTTCGGAGTATTTAGCGGAGGTCCGACCTTCGTTTTACTCAAGTGTAGTGAAAAGTCTCCCCCTATATGTCATTCCGGACTTGATCCGGAATCTCGTTTTTT
>JALNXB010000071.1 GCA_023230585.1 bacterium | reverse complement strand
GATGATGTTCTCTTTACATTTCCTGCGGAAGATATGTATAATAATATTATATACAGGGGGGTTAGAGTAAAGATGACCCTTTTGAAAAGTAAAGAGTCCTTTTCGTCTGAAAAGGTTATTGCAATGAGAAACATCGCGTTTTAATTGTGGATAAAGACGAGGATTGCTCCTACTTGTCATTCCGGACTTGATCCGGAATCTCGTTTTGCTCCTGCGTGGGTTAGGTTAGAGAGTCTGAAACAAGTTTAGGATGGTAAAGGGGACGGCTCTCAAAAACAGATTTGGCGAAAAAATAGGAATAAGGGATAACATTAACATAAGGGACAATATGAAGAAAAAAGGTGTAATACTATTTGTAGTACTTGTGTGGGGGTTGATTCTTACCCTTACAGGTATGGGGTTTCTTTATCTTGCTCACCTTGAAAGAGAGAACAGTTATAAAGTTGTTTATCCTGCAGAGGCTTTCTGGTTAGCAGAAGCAGGAGTTGAACACGGAAAAGCGTGGCTTGATAGACATTTAAAGGTGTATCGGTCGCCACCCAGTTATATGGAGACATTTGCTCCTTTTGAACCACAACAATTGGGCAGGGGAGAATATGAGGTCTTTATTGTGCCACCTATGGTTACCCAGACCCACGATTGGAAGATTGTTTCAGTTGGGACTGTTGAAACCTACTCGCCTGGAAAAACTATTACAACAAAAAAAGAGTTAAGCTTAAGGGTAAAAATAAAGAGTTTTGCAAGGTATGCCTACTTTACCGACTTTGAAAAGAGTCCAGGTGGGGATACTATCTGGTTTACCAACAACGACAGAGCTTACGGACCTGTCCATACAAACGATACCCTAAATATCTACAAAGATCCTCTATTTGACGGGTATGTTACAAGTGGTGGTAAACAGTTAAACTATTACCACGGCGGACCTCCTACTGATAAACCTCAATTTAAGGGTGGTTACGAACTTGGAGTTGCAAGTATCGATATGAGCAAGTTTATTAATATGGGTAAACTACAAGAGGCGTCGGTTGGGGATGATGGCATAAATGTTGTAGGCAAAACAACTGTTACTTTATCAGGGAACACTTTCTCTTTTACTGAGGATTTTACGACTGCCAAAGGAACAACAGAGGCACGCACCTGGAGTTTGAATAATAGTGGTAACCTTCTTACCTCAACCTATACAGATTATGTTAAAACAACAGGTTGGTTTGGTATTGTTTCATGGAAAGAAGAAACTAAAACTATTACAAAGACTCTAACACCCTTTTTTAACGGGGTCTTTTATGCAACGGGGGATATTAACATAGCAAGTGACGGAAAGGTCTATAAACATATGACTATTGCCACAGAGAAGAACATATATATTAACGGACATATCAAGTATAGCCATTCCCCGAGTAACCCTGCAGCTCAAGGATTGCTGGGTCTTGTGGCAGAAAAGAATATAGAGGTTACTACCAGTGCTCCTAACAATTTGGTAATACACGCATCTCTTATGGCTTTTGACGGTTCTTTTGGCGTAAAAAACTATAATTCAGGAAAGGCAAGAGGGGCACTTACAATTTGGGGTGGTATAGTACAAAAATATAGAGGTCCTGTTGGGACATTTAACTCAAGTACTGGAACCTACAGTACGGGATACTATAAGGACTATCATTACGATTATAGGGTTACGGCTGTTCCACCACCAAGTTTCCCACAACTTGAGGAAGGTCCATGGGAGAGGTTGTTATGGGAAGAGTCTCCCTTTGAAGTAATTAAGTAACAGATTTCTCTTTTCTGAATCTGTTTTTGCAAGGAGTGTCTTTTGCCTTCTGCCCTACCCCCAATTTTGTCATCCTGAACTTGTTTCAGGATCTCTCACTTAACCCACGTCGGTTTGTCGTTGCACGTGGTAATCCCCGTTTTTATCCTTACTATGTTTTATCCTTGCCTTTGTCTTTTTTTCCCCCCATTTCCTTTTCCGCCTTCGGCGAGATTGCCACGCTTAGAAACCCCTCCTACGCCAAGGCTTCGGCGGGTAAAGCTCGCAAGATAAATTACAAAAGACGGAATGGGGGGTAGTAAAAACGAGATTCCGGATCAAGTCCGGAATGACAAACTTTCCTTATTTGCCTCTCCTCTTGGGTCTTGTCTCCGACAGTATTTCTGAGGGGTAAAGCTCGCAAGATAAACTACAAAAGAAGGAATGAGAGATTGCTTCATATTCCTTTGCCAAGACGTAAAGCACCCCTCATCCTTGATCCTTCTCCCTCAAGGGGAGAAGGATCAAGGGGTATAAATCATTAAAGGTTGTCTATATCTGGGACCCTATCACCTTCTAAACGGTATAAGACCTCCCCTGCTCTCTCAACTACAAAAGTATCTTCTCTCTTCTGGTATTCGGATATATCTACACTCTTATAGTCTATATACCCAAGGTTAATTTTTTTACAGATTGCTTCTGGTATTCCTGTAGCAAGCACAACTTCTACTCTCGGTTTTTCTATACCATTAGCAAATGTCCCTATGCCTTTTACGTGGGTTGAGTGTGCCATTATACAACCAGTAACATCTGTAAATTTATCCATCTGTTTAAGGAAGTAGTCTCTTGTGTGGTAACCAACTTTTTCTATCTCTTTGCCGTGGGTATGTGAAACCTCTTTAACATGTGGAGCGTAAATTATTAGTTGTCCGTTATCTGCTACTATCGGCTCAAGTTTATACATACATTTACCTGCTGTCCATAAGTCTTCATACATTAGTGGCGCAATAGAAAGTATTGTCTTAAAAGGTTGGGGTACATACTTAACATTAAGTTTCGAAGAAAGGTCGGCAGCTTGTGACCAGGCATCTCTATCTCCTGTATAAAATCCGTGTACTTGACCATCTTTTACTACATAACAAATTTGAGTTAATGGTTTTGTTATAAAAGTAGATGCTACGTTTAGCGCTTCTCTGACTGGTGTATCTTTTGTGCCGTTAATTTTTGGATTTGTTATTAGAGCACCTAACCAGTGGAACCTATGTAGAAAGTCAGGTCCTGAAATACCAGGGAATAGATATTTGTAGCCGCCAGAAAACCCGACCACTTCATGTGGAAATATCGGACCTACAAGTAGAATTTCGTCATAATCAAGGACTGCTTTATTTACTGTAACAGGTATCTCTTCTTTAAGTAGCCCACCAGAAATTTCTCCTATTTTAGAAGCAGAAATTGTGCCAATATGAGTAAGAGATTTAGGGTCATCCCAATGGTGTTGGAAAATTTTAGTATCTTTATACTCTTCTTTACGTTCTGAGTTGGTTATTTTCAGAAAATCGTTGACTCTATCTTCGTCCATTACTGGATGTGTGCCGAGAGCAATAAGAAAATCGATTTTTTGGGTTACATCTTTAAGGTTCTTGTAGATACTCTTAAAGATTAAATCGGTTGGACCTGAACGAGTTGTGTCAGGTATTATTGCAAGAACTTTTTTGTTGGCTAAGTTTCTTGATTTTAAACCTTCTGCACATAGATAGTTGATCTGTTCTGGATTTAGAAATTCTTTTTCACTACCTTTTCCTATATACATTTTATTTTCCTTGGTTATGGTTTAAAGTGTGTAATTGTTATGACTCTCATAATAACATACAAGGACGACTGCCCCCCTCATCCTTGATCCTTCTTCTCGCGGTTTTGTCATCCTAAACTTGTTTCAGTAACCTTGCTTTTGTTTTTCTTTTTCGCCTTCGGCGACTTGTTCCGAGTACCCCCAAGGGAGTCTTGTCCTGAGTATCTCCGAGGAATAAAACTCGCAAGACTAACTACAAAAGACAGAATGGGAGATTGCTTCACATTCCTTTGCCAAGACGTAAAGTCCCCCTCACCCTTAATCCCTCTCCCCTATGGGTAGAGGGCAAAGAGAGGGTGCATTGCTTTTCCGCCTTCGGCGAGATTGCCACGCTAAAAAAACGCCCTCCTACGCCAAGGTATACCTGCCGAAGCTTGTATTTTAGCGTAGGTTGGCTTCGGCGGGTAAAGCTCGCAAGATAAACTACAAAAGACGGAATGGGGGGTAGTAAAAACGAGATTCCGTATCAAGTCCCTCGGGGATTTTCACAAAATTCGGATTTACAACCAGGGATAGAAGGTAAACCAGGATTACATTACAAGCAGACGTCCCTCTGGATTAAGTTGTTTGTAGAGGGATTCTCTTATAGGCTGTTTCTTCTTGTATGCTTCTATATGGTTATAACCAGTTTCTTCCCAAGGTGGTGTTGTCAGCAATACTTTTGCAAACTCATCAAGGTATTTGTTCTCCAATTCGCCTTTGTAGTTACCATCAATAAATTTTTCAAAGATAGATGGGAAATTCTTCCAGGCATCTCTCTCTCCACCTGCAGGAATAGGGTAAAAAAGACCATCGTTCTCTTTAACGCCTTTAAGGTCGCCGTCTGCATCTCCCAACATAAGAATTTTTGAAGGGTCATAACCACATTTTTCTTTCACAACTCCTATATGGTGTCCTTTTTTTCCCATCTCTTGACCTGCAATTGTTTGTATGTAAGGTAGCAAATCGTTATATTCCCAGAAATTTACAAGGTCTTCGTAAGGTGTCTGAGAAACAATCATAACGTCTGCCTTCTCAGCCATAAGTGCTAAAGATTCTTTAACGTTTTCAAAAGGAGGTATCTTTACAAAAGGAAATGTTCTGTTAACGGCTTCACTCCAACCAAGAAGTTTATACAAATATAGGTCCATAGACCTTGTAGCCAAAAACTGCTCTAAACTTGGGTTCCCAAGCCCCAGTTTATTATTTTCGCAATAATCAATATATTGGTTAAGAGGTTCTACTTCAGGAAGTGTAATATGTTTCTCTTTAATTATATCTTGCACGTCTTTTCTATTATTTAGGGCATCGAGAGAGTATTTTATTGCAAGAAATCTGTTACACCCTCTTTTAACAGAAAAAAGGTTGTAATATTCTGAAACCTCTCTAAAATAAGATTCTAAACCCCAGAGTTGATAATATTCCATATATTGGGGTTGAAATATCATCATATGTTTACCATTCATATTGTCTGTGACGCAACCGTCTGTATCAATGGCTACAAGATATTCTTTTGTTCTTTTAAAAGATTTTAGTTGCTGTTCTGGGTCGTTTTTAATCTCATCGGCTGTAAGTTTTTTGAATAACATATTAATCTCCTTTACCCTGTTTGGTAGCAGGGTTGTATTTTTCCTCATTCCTTTTCGCCTTCAGTGTTCTACCTTTTTGCAAACCCTCGTGATTTGCAGTTTCCTCTACATTTGATTAAGACGAAGGTCAGACCTCCGTAAAATACATTGATGTACAACCTTCATCAGTAATTTCGTGAAAAGCGAGATTCCAGATCAAATCCGGAATGACAAACAAAGACAGAAGGGGTCTTTCTTTTACCAATTACCTTAGCGTTACAGGGATATAGTCTTTACATTTTTTAGGTGCAAAGATTTCCTCAAACTCAGCAAATTCTGGTAGAGGGTCCCCAAGTAAAGGTAAAGCCCAATTAATAAACTCATCTGTTACATCAACTTTGTTCTCTGAAATCCATTTTTGAGGAAACTTTCTATCAGCGTTTGCAACTAAGTCGAGAGGGACCTTATCATATCTAACTTGATATGGGTTACCAGGTTCTCGTATAATGGTTGACATATACCCGCCCTCTCCTCTCAAAGCAATTTCTGCAGCATAAGCGCCAACTTCATAAGCTTCTTTTAGGTCGCTCTGCGAGGTTGTAAAAAAATCTCTTCTCTGTTTTGTCCCGGGTTTTTCACAACGGGCAATACCTTTACATTTAAGGCGACTATTTGAGAATCCTTTACTATCTTTTCTATCTAAACCGTTTAGGTAGTTGATAAGGGCTTGGTCAACAGATTTACCTGATGCTCCAAATTGGGCGTGCCCAAAATTGTCTTTAAGTATTTCCAGATCACCAATCTCAAGACCTTCACTTATAGACACTATACATCTACCAAACTCTTCTATCTTTTCGTTAACCCTTTCTAAAATAAATTGAAGGTTTTCTTCTGGTTTGTTTTTGTTTAATGCTTCAGGTAGAAGTATTAAGAGAGGCATTTTCCTTGTTGGGTCGGCTAATCGAGCAGAAGCAGTAATAAAACCTATCTTTCGTCCCATAGAACTTATAACAAGTACTGGGTCGCTTGTATAACTTGCTTTATTCTCCTGGTTTGCTTCAAGAATATTCATAGCAGTATATCTTGCAACGCTACCGTAGCCAGGGTTGTGGTCGCATAGAGCGAATGTTCCGTCTTCCTGTAAATCTCCGCCAACATCATTGTCGATGGTTTTTGTAATACCGGTTGAGATTATATCAAGCCCTTTCTTTTTTGCAAGGACACTTACCTTGTTTGCGGTATCCATAGAATCGTTACCACCACAATAAAAGAAGTACCCGACATTATGTTTCTCAAAAACGTCTATTATCCTTTCCATATCTTCGTCTGACTTAATTTTGTAACGGCAACTACCAATCACGCCAGCTGAAGGTGTTTTTGAAAGGAGTTTAACCTGTTGTGGATTTTGAGAATTTATATCATATAACTCTTCTTTAAGAACTCCTATGATACCCATTTTTGCGCCATAGATTTTGTCTATCTTATCTGATTTAAAGAGAGAATCTACAGCTCCTCTTATACTATTATTTATTACAGCGGTTGGTCCACCGCTTTGAGCTATAACTACATTTTTTTTCATAGTCCACCTCTTTGTAAAGTTTTGTTAGTCATATTTCTCCCTTCCTCTCCTCTGGGGGAGGAATAGTATAAAGTAAGGGTGTAATCCTTTTCGCCTTCGGCGTTCTACCCGCCCATTTTCTCATTCTGAACGCCCCACTCTGTCATCCTGAACTTGTTTACCCTGGCAGGGTTTCAGGAACTCCAACCTAATCCACGTAACAGGAGTAGTAAAAACGAGATTCCGGATCAAGTCCGGAATGACAAGCAAGGGTAATTCCCTCGGGGGTACTTGGGATAAGCCTCGCTTTTATCATTATAGTATTTTATTTCGTTATATCTATCTCGGGTCTTCCGTCGAGCATCCATTCTGTATGGAACTCTTGCATTTTACCTTCAGAAGTTTTAACTACTTCTGGTTGGCTTTCTCCACCAATTTTGAAGTAACCGTGTGCTCCAAAATAATCTCTCTGTAAGGCTGCTACCTGAGCTGAAACCATAATAGGTGAAGATATCTGTAAGATGTAATCCAGTGAAGATGTCATACCTGGTACAGGTATACCTGCTTTATGTGAGAGTTCAATAAACTTGGCAAGTTTCCATAAATTTTTATTGACAAAGGCTGCAAATTGAGGTGCAACCAGAAGGTTTGGTAATGCAGGGTTATCTTTGTATGCTTTTGTTATCTCATCAAGGAATTGGGCTCTAATGATACATCCACCTCTCCATAACTTTGCTATCTCTCCTAAATTTAATTCAAAATTATACTCTTTTGAAGCCCCTTGAAGTAGAGCAAGTCCTTGGGCGTAAGAAGAAATTTTTGCTATATAAAGAGCGTCGTGGGCTATATCAATAAGTTTCTCTTTATCTTCTTGGTTCTTTTCGCAAGATGCAAATTTTAATGTTTTTGAGACTTCAAGTCTAAGGTCTTTATCTTGTGACATTTCTCTTGAAAAGACAGCTGATGCAATTGTTGGAATTGGAACAAGAAGTTCAAGTGCACTCTGAACTGTCCAGGTGCCTGTGCCTTTCATTCTTGTTATATCGGCTATTATATCTACAATGTAGCCGTTAGAGTTTTTATTCTCTTCTTTCATACTGTCGCCAGTAATTTCTATCAAGTAAGAGCGTAGAATGTCGTCTCCACCGTTCCAATCAGACATAATATCGGCTATCTCTTTTGCGTTGATTCCGAGAGCCTTTTTGAAGAACCATGCACATTCTCCAATAAGCTGCATATCTCCATATTCTATCCCGTTATGGATGGTCTTAACAAAATGACCTGCTCCGTTAGGGCCAATATATGTTACGCAAGCTGCACCGTCATCTGCTTTTGCTGAAATATCTGTAAAAATGTTTTCTACAAGTTTGTATGCTTCTTTCTGTCCACCTGGCATAATTGCTGGACCTTTAAGAGCTCCCTCTTCTCCACCAGAAACTCCTGTACCAATAAATAGATATCCTTTTTCGTTAAGTTCTTTGTTGCGTCTGATTGTATCTTTGAAAAAAGAGTTACCGCCGTCAATGATAAGGTCGCCTTTATCAAGAAGAGGAAGAAGTTTTTCTATAAATCCGTCAACTGGAGCGCCTTCTTTTACCATTAACATTACTTTACGTGGTGAAGCAAGAGATTCTACAAAATCTTTAAGTTCGTAAGAAGGGATAAAGTTTTTACCTTTTGCTGGACCTTCGGCAAAATCTTTTGTTTTTTGCCCAGTTCTGTTAAAAACTGCAACTGTATATCCCCTACTTTCAATATTTAAGGCAAGATTTTTGCCCATTACTTCCATTCCAATAACACCTATATCTGCTTTTTTCATAATAAAGCCCTCCATTCAAAAGTTAAGTTTTCGTGTGTAATGTTCACACTAAGTAGGTAAAAATTGTGTGGAATCAAACTTTATATATTATACTTAATTTATTTAAATAAATCAAATAAAGAACTAAAAAAGTATGGGGTGTCTACTCACTCTGGTACTACGGCGCAGACACCTTCTACACAACAATCGGGCACTCTGAGAACTTACCCTTCTGCATATAAAGCATCTCCGAAGGGTTCAACAGGCTCAGAGTAGGAGAACAAAAGGCTTGAACCTTTTGTTAACAGCCCCCCCATTCCGTCTTTTGCAGTTTATCTTGCGAGCTTTACCCGCCGAAGCCAACCTACGCTAAAATACAAGCTTCGGCAGGTATACCTTGGCGTAGGAGGGG
>JALNXB010000070.1 GCA_023230585.1 bacterium | reverse complement strand
GCAATCTCGCCGAAGGCGAAAAAGGAATGGGGGAAAAGACATAAAAGAAAAAAGCCCCCCTCACCTTGCATCCTCTCCCTCAAGGGGAGAGGCAAATAAGGAAGATTGTCATTGCGAGTGATTAAGGTCGGTCCTCGGTGTTTTCTGCGGAGGTCTGACCTTCGTCTTAGTCAAGTGTAGTGCAAAGAAATATCCCCCCATTCCGTCTTTGCGAGCTGTTTTTTAGCGTGGCAATCTCGCCGAAGGCGAAAAAGGAAATGGGAAGATAATTTGGTTAAAATTTACAGGTTGGTAGTTTTCAAAAATTCTGCAGGAGATACTATTTTGATCTTTTTATGTTTTTTAAGAGGCAAAAGATATTTTTTATCCCCCGAAACAAGGAAATCTGCATTTGCTTCAATAGCACATTCAAGAATACGGTTATCTGATACCTTCTTTTTTATTATTTCTACAGTAACCTTAGGAGTAACAAGTTGGGTAAAACCTCTTATTTCTTTTATAACTCCTTGGATTACCGTTTTTTCCATTAATATTTTTTTTTGCAATACTTGCTCAATTTCACTTATTATAAAAGATGATATATATATAACAATTTTTTCCTTTCTTGCAAGGGAGAGAAGCTCGTCAGGGGGGCCTTCAGTGCTAATAAGAGAAGAAAGATATATATTGGTATCACAAACAATCTTAATCATTATTTTCGTCTCTTATATCATCTACCATATTTTCTACATCTTCTTCTGTATAAAATCCAAGAGCACGAGCTTTCAAGGTTAGTTGTTGCCTATATTCCTGCCATCTTTTATCAGCAAGATATTTTATTAAAGCATCTCTTACCATCTGACTTTTGTTTCTACCTTCTTTTTCTGCTCGTTCCTCAATTTCTTTCAAAAGAGACGCAGACAAAGAAATCGTCATAACTTCTCTTGTCCTCATTTTATAACTCCCTTTTTCTTTTTTTGTATTACCCGGTAATATAATACCACTCTATTTATCTAACGTCAATATAAATTCGTTTATGGAAACAAGAGATGGGTTAAAAAGGGGTTTTTGTATCTATAAATTCTGCTTTAATTGAAAATTCTTCTTGCAAAAGACGCGCAACTGCCTTCACTCCAAAAACTTCTGTAGAGTAATGGCCTGCAAAAACTGCATTTATCCTGCATTCTTGGGCAATATGGTATGCTGTTAGTTCTGGTTCACCTGTTAAAAAAACATCTATACCCAACTCTGCTGCTTCAAGTATGTTTGAGGCAGCACCACCTGAAACAACTGCCACAGAACTAACCTTTGTTTTACCAAAATCCATTGTGCCAACTATTTTACCAATTGATTTAGATACAAGTTGCTTAAACTCTTTTAGGTTTAAAGAAGTGGGGAGAGTGCCGGTAAACCCTAAGAGCATATTATTATAATTTCCGAACTGTTCTATATTTCTTAATCCAAGTTTTTCACATATCTGGATATTGTTCCCCAACTCTGGATGAGCATCTAAAGGTAGATGGGCAGCATATAAAGCAATATCATTTTCTATCAAAAACTTTAGTCTGTTATAGTTCATACCTGTTATTCTTTTTAAAGAATCTTTCCAACTTAAACCGTGATGACAAATAAGAAGGTCGGCATCTTCTTTAGAAGCAAGAGTAAAAAACTCAAGTGATGCGTCAACACCAACACATACCTTCTTAATATTCCCAGAGTTTTCTACTTGTAGGCCGTTGTGAGAAGCGTCTTCAAAATATTTAATTTTAAGTTCAGTATCCAAAAAATCTACTATAGTTTTTAGTTTTACCATAATTTTTCCTTATTTTTTAATGTTCTTAAAGAGATTCAGGGGTAGCCAAAATATCTTTAAAGAGTCTTAAAAACTCTTCTTTTTTCACCTGCTTAACTTTAATTTCTTTATATATTTGAGTAATTTCTTTATCGGAAGGCATAAGAGTACCTTTAATCATAACTTTTGCTGTGCCAGAGGCAGCAGCAAGTCGGAGACATTTACCAGTAGGTTCTCCTTTGTAAACACCAGAAAGGTACCCCGCAAGAAAAGTGTCTCCACAACCAACAGTGCTTTCCACTCTTGTTTTTGGTACAGAAGCATAGTAGATATAGTCGACAGAAAAGTATAGAGCTCCTTTGCTACCGAGTGTAAGAAGAATGGCAGAGATACCTTTTTTACAAAGGTTTTCCAGTATGTTGTATAAAGTTTCAGGGGTACTTATTTTTTGTTGAGAAACCCTCTCGAGTTCCCATAGATTAGGTTTTATTATATCTGGAATTTCTTTAATACCTTCCTTAAACGCTTCTCGGTCTGAATCAAGAACAGTATAAACCCCTTTATCTTTTGCTAATTTTATTATCTGAGGATATATCTTTGTTCCTATCCCAGCAGGTAGGCTTCCCGAAATTACAAGAATATCTCCGCTGTTAAGGTTTATATTATCAAACAGTTTGAATAACTTATTCTTTTCAGAATGTGAGATTTTTGGTCCTGTTTCATTAAACCTTAAAACCTTCTCTTTGCTAAAAAAATTATATACACTTCGTACGTTTTCTTTAATTTTTATATTTATATATTCAACACCTTCTTGATTTAAAAGGGTTTCAAGTTTTTCTCCATTCTCCCCACCAAGAAAAGTGATTGCTACACATTTACAGTGTAGTTTTGTGAGCATTCTTGCAACGTTAAGTCCTTTACCTCCAGCGTTTACTAAAGTCTCTTTTACTCTGTTTATATCGTCATACAAAATTTCATCAGATAAATAAAAAGAGTAGTCAATAGAAGGGTTTAGTGAAACAGTGTAAAAAGAGTTGCACTTGTTCATTTCTTTAAAACAAGAGATAAAACGCTATGCACAACAAGCCATGTAACATGTGAAAGTATCATACCAAGAAAGAAAGGTACACTTCTTTTGTAAACATTGTGACCGCCAAATTTCAATATTAACCCTTTTAATAGCCAGGCAATAAAAATAGCAAACCAACTTTGTAACAAAGGAGCTGCCTCACCTATAGGAAACCCTATATAATGTAATGGCCACCACATAAACCTTGAGTGGACAAACATTAATATTCCCATCAAAAAAGCTCCCAGAGCCGTAAAGATATAACGTGATACTATTATCTCCCGAGTAATTGGGTTATCTATTTTAGGAAGCATAAAGTTGGCTATAAAACGAGTTTCTCCACCTCCAAAAAACCATAAACCACCACCAGTTCTTGCTGCAGAAGCATTTAATGCGCCAACACGATAACCAGCGTTGATATGGACCCAAGCAGAACAAACGTAAGAAATAATCAGAGCAACAATAATACCTGTAAAAAGTAGTCTGGAAGATATTTTTACTTTCTCTTGAATTTTTAAGGAGTGTCCGGTGGTTGCCATCACAGAGGTTCTTATATCGGCTGCCCAACTGTATTGCATACCAAGAGCCAAATACCCTTGGTCTGTAACAAGGTTTGGTGGTAGAAGGTAAGCAGTATATACTGTTGGAATACACATTGCACGAGTTTGGGGTAACCCGGCTTGACATACTACACGCGCAATACCTATAAACACTATTAAAGAAAAGAGTACAAACATTATAGCCGTAAACCAGGGCATACCAGAATATCTCATAAAAGATATCACAAGAAATAGACTTATTATACCGCCAAAAATTGAAGTGCGATAAGATAGAAGTTCTTCTGAATCATCAATGTCGCAATTTTTGCAGAAGGCTTTACGGAAACAATCTGATAAATGTTTGCGTGCACGCCAAAATAGTGAAATAACAAGTACAAGCATAGCGCCCGCCCCTTCAAAAGATGTTATAGCAGAACGACCTCCATAAGTTTCGTTTATACCGGGAAGTTTGAAACCGCTAATACTAATTAGACCGCTCTGGATTGTAAATAGTACAGGGAAAAGCCATAAAGAGAGGGAAACACTACGAGGAATTAGATATGCTAACCCTATTATAGGAAATGCAGGGTTTAGGGTAAGTCTCATACTTTTACGAAATAGAGCAATATTACCTCTTATTGAAAGAGCAGGCGACCCAGTTGAACGGATAGAAAACCAGTTGAATAAATAAAATAAAAAAATAAGAGTAAAGGCAAGCCAGAACAATTTATCTTTAAAAAGAACCGGTATTCTTGAACCTTTCTTTTTATTTACCATTTCAAGAGGAAGTATGGTGAGGGGGTATATCAATCTCTCTTTTTCTATCCACTGTTTCCTAAAAAGCACCATTATACAAATACTTAAAAAAGAGAAAACAAGAATAAAAAGCAATATAAAACCCATCGGAGCTAACCAAGGAAGAAAAGGTATCTGTTTACCGTAAGGTAACCCTTCGTAAAACCAGGTTATTGCTTGCATATCTTTAACCATAAGCAAAGAAGGCGTCTTATCTACTATAAGTTCTGCCCATTTGTTGGCTGGGGTTGCAAAATAAGTAAAACCCGAAACTATAGGGATTAAAGACGACACAAAACCCATACTTGGTAAAATAGAAGCAGTTGAAGCCATTACAAATATTAGAAGGAGTTCTTGTTGGTTAAATTCAAAAAATCGGTGTATACACGACAAGAGAAGCATAAAAAAAAGAACAAAAATAGCCGCTGGTGCCCAAAACTCGTAGCAAAAAAAGATGTCAATACCTTTTATCATAAGGTATGGGTCATACATTGCAATTCCTGCAGAAAATAGTGCTCCTATAAAAAATGCAAGCTTTCTCATAATTGCTCCTCTAATTAAAGTATTAAAGAACTCTCTTAACGTTTATTTTATTATTTTAAACTATCAACAATCTATTTTCAATTATTTTAAATAATGTTATAAAATGTTTTTGATTTGTGTATGTCACGTTTATAAAATATAATTATATATATACGACACTTTCAAAACAATAACAACTATTATAAAAACGGTTAATATGAATACTTCCAAAGCAATGATAAATGCATTTAATTCGGGAATTGTTATTCCTGCATTCAATATCTTTTATTTGCCTGCTATTAAACCTATAGTTCAAGCAATTAAAGATACAAAAATTTTTGGGATGGTAGAAGTTGCTCGGCTTGAATGGACAAAATTTAAAGTTGAAAGTCTTGAATCTGTCTATAATGAGTTTCAAACTGTTGCAAAAAACGAGATTTGTGTCAAGTTACATTTAGACCATATACCTGTTGTTGATGAAGACGGGAAAAAAGTAGATTATATAAAAATAATAGAAGAGGCGCTTCAACTTGGGTACCATTCTGTTATGGTAGACGGTTCTCGGCTCAGTTTAGAAGAGAATATCAGTGCTGTAGAAAAGGTTGTTGGGTTAGCCCATTCTTACAATGTGCCTGTTGAAGCGGAATTGGGGGCAGTAATGGGGCATGAAGAGAAAGAACTCCCGCCTTATGAAGAACTTTTTTCAACGAAACAAGGTTTTACTTCTGTTGAAGAAGCTGCTACTTTTGTAAAAGAAACAAATGTTGATTGGTTATCAATAGCAGCAGGAAGCGTGCACGGAGCTGTGTCTGTCTCTTTGAGAGATTTAGAAAAAGTTGAAGCACGCCTTGATATAGACCATATAAAAAAATTAAGAAACGCCACTAATGTACCTCTTGTGTTGCATGGCGGGACAGGTATTAAAAAAGAGTATATAAAAGAAGGAATCAACGCAGGAATATCAAAAATCAATATTGCGACAGCTGTAAGGAAGGCTTATGAGAAGTTTCGAGATACTTCTATAATTAAAGCTCAAGAAGAGGTTTACAAAACTGTTAAAGATATAATTATTAATGATTTAGAAATTGAAGGGACGAAAAAGATAGTCCAAAAAAATATTTTTTAAGGGAGGAGTTATGGAAAACAAAGTTATGTGTCTGGGTATTATTGTTGGAGATTTTTTAGGTAGACCAGTAGAAGCAGCACCAGAAAAGGGTAAATTGATTTTAACAGAACGTACAGAACTTCATATTGGTGGTTGTGCAAGTAATACAGGAGTTGTGCTTAGTAAACTTGGAATAAATGTATCTATATCTGGGAAGGTCGGAAACGATAATCTTGGTAACTTTCTACTCGGTAAATTAAAAGAAGAAAATATCGATGTAAGCAGGATAAAAAAAAGTGAAACTAAATCTACCTCGGGAACACTTGTGTTTATACACTCTGACGGTGAACGGTCTTTTATACATTCTACCGGTGCAAACGGGGATATTAAACTGGAAGATATAGATTTTGATTATATAAAAACCTTTCCGTTAATACATATTGCTGGTGTTTTTTTAATGCCTGGATTTGATGGGAAACCTTTAGCTGAAACATTAAAGAAAGTTAAAAGTTTTGGTCTTATAACGTGTCTTGATACTGCGTGGGACTCAACTGGTAAATGGATGGAACTTATTGAAGAATCATTACCGTATATTGATTATTTTATACCAAGTATTGAAGAAGCTAAAATGATTGCTGGTAAAGATGACCCGACCGAGATTGCTAACTTTTTTATGGATAGAGGTGTAAAAAATATTTGTCTAAAAATGGGTGCTGATGGTTCTTATATAAAAAACAAAGATGAAGAATACCGAATTTTTGCGCCTGACGCTCCAAAAATTGATACTACAGGTTGTGGTGATGCTTATGCGGCAGGGTTTATAGCAGGAATTGTTAAAGGTTTCTCTTTTAAAAAATGTGGGATGCTTGCAAATATTACTGGAGGAAAAATAGCAACTTCTGTTGGTGCAACAACTGGAGTAACATCCTTTGAAGATACCATTGAATTTGGTAAAAAATATGATAGGTGGGTTTAAGATTGTTGTTTATGGAGAAACTTAATGAATAGAACAGTAAAGATATTTGATAAGGTAAAAAAAGAAAAACCTCTTATACACCACATCACTAACTGGGTAACTATTTATGATTGTGCTAATATCGTAAGGGCAACAGGGGCGCTACCTGTGATGGCTCATTCGCCCGATGAGGTTGCAGATATGGTTGCGATATCTTCTGCGTTGGTATTAAATATTGGCACTCTTACAAATAGTCTGGTGGATGCTATGAAATTGGCTGGAAAGAAAGCTAATGAGAAGCATATTCCTGTTGTGTTGGATGCAGTTGGGGTTGGTGCAACAAGGTATAGAAATGAAATAATTAGAGAACTTCTTAAAGAAATAGAAGTAGATGTGTTAAAGGGTAATGCTTCTGAAATCGCTTCTATTGCTGGTTTGGAAACGTTTACTAAAGGTGTTGAATCTACAGAAGTAGAAGTTGACCTAAGAGTGTTAGCCAAAAAACTTGCTAAAGAAAAAAACTTTACAGTTGTTATTACTGGCAAAGAGGATATTATATCTAACAAAGATACCGTATATGTTTGTAAAAACGGACATTATATGATGGGAAACATTGTTGGTACAGGGTGTATGGCAGCTTCTATGATTGGTGCTTTTTCTGCTGTCGAAAAAGATTATTCAGTAGCCTCGGCAACAGCACTTGTTCTGTTTGGAATTGCCGGAGAGTTGGCTGCAAAAAAAACCAAAGGACCTGGCTCTTTTAAGGTATGTTTTTATGATGCTCTTTATAATCTGTCGGCTAAAGAGATTGAGGATTTAGAACAATTGGAAAAGATGTAATGAATAAACTTAATCTAAATTTGCACAAGATGGGTTTCTATTTTGTAACAGACTGTAATCTTTCTAAAATTGGTGTAGAAGAAGATGTTAAGGCAGTTATTAAAGCAGGGGTGAAAATAGTCCAGTATAGAGAAAAAAATAAAAGTAGTAGAGAAATGTTTAAAGAGGCATTAATATTAAAAAAGATATGTAACAATAAAACTCTTTTAATTATAAATGATAGGATAGATATAGCTCTTGCGGTAGACGCAGACGGGGTACATCTTGGGCAAGATGATATTCCCTGCCAGGAAGCAAGAGTTCTTATGGGAAAAGATGCGATAATAGGAGTAACTGTTCATAACATAAAAGAAGCTGTTGAAGCAGAAAAATGTGGAGCTGATTATGTTGGAGCGTCACCTATTTTTACAACATTCACAAAAAAAGATGCTGGTGAACAAGCAGGGTTGCAACTAATAAAAGATTTAAAGTCCCAAATAAAAACACCTATTGTTGCTATTGGTGGGATAGATTTAAAGAACGGTTTATCTGTAATGGAAGCAGGGGCAGATTCTTTTTGTGCTATATCAGCAGTTATATCAGAAGGAAAAACTTTTGAAGAGTCTAAAAAGTTTGTCCAATTGGTAAACAGGTTCACCTGTTAGTTTAGTCTGCTGACATCACGATACCCACTACTTTGCAAATTTAATAAAGCCTGCTTTTTCAATCTCCCATATAGAAGAGCCAGTTGCAATCCAAGCAAACCAGCCACCTCTTTTCCAAACACCTATATTAAAACATAGTTTATCCACTTCGTTTGGTGATATTCCTATTTCTGAAAAAGGTATCTTCCATTCAGCTGTCCAAGAAAGATTTTCAACGTTCTGGACAGAATGTTTATATTCTATATGTTTTTCCAGATTAACAAGTTTTTCGTAAGGCATACCAAAGGTATTCACAACTTCCATCTTTCCATTAAAATGCCCCCACAATGTGTAAATGGGACCTGTTGGCATATCTTCAAGCCACCATCCTTTACTGTGAGTTCCTTCCTGACTTTCAAAAGATACCTCTATCATTGGTATACGTTCTTTTAAGGAGATGGGCATATCTTTTGTCCAAGGGTCAGATTCACTTTTTACAGCAAGGTATAAGTGTTTATTATCATATTGTAGCCAAGCGTAACTTTTTGGCGATTCTTTTGGCTTACCGTCCCAATGTTGCTCAATCTTCATACTCTTGTTTACATCTAAATTAAACCACTCAGTCTTTTCCAGTCAAATAATGAGCCTGAAATAATTAAGGGTCACAAACAGGCATAATTTTTTTTAATAACCTGCTTCTTTGTTTTTGTACTATATCTGCCATTTCATTGTCAGTCTTGC
>JALNXB010000069.1 GCA_023230585.1 bacterium | reverse complement strand
TAGTTTAGGTAGCAGTCATCCTGATTATGGTACTAACGATGTTGGGACAAAGTTAGCCAATGATTTGGGCATTTATGACATGAGCGGGAATGTCTGGGAATGGTGCTGGGACTGGTACGGAAGTTATTCCTCTTCCTCCCAGACAAATCCTACAGGTCCGACAACGGGCTCCCTCCGCGTGCGGCGGGGCGGTAGCTGGCGCTACGACGCCAACAGCTGCCGTGCTGCCAATCGCAGCAGCCCCCCCCCGTCGAGCAGCGGCAGCAATCTGGGGTTTCGCCTTGCCAGGAATGGGGATTAGGTTTAGGATTTTTAGTTTTTTACCTTTTTACGGCTTTGCCCGCCGACTTGTCCGCCGAAGCTCGCAGAGCGAAGGGGGAAGCCGCAGCCGTATCCAGGCGAAGCGGATACGCAGCGGCGGAGCAGGCGGGCAGAAAATTTAAGAAAAAAAAGATGACAATGCGTATCTCATAAACTTAAAATGCTGTTTTATATTTTCTTTATGTAAGATGTATGTGTCATTTCAATATTAGCTTACGTGCGGCATAAGAAATATAAAGCCTATTTTGTTCTATCCTTATTCGAAAAAATGATTGTTTATAAGAAATATATTCTATAGATTATTTTAGTTTAGGATAGGAAATGTATGGAATTCTTTGTTAGCCGTTTTAATGTAATAAACGGTAATTGTCCTGTTTCGGGATATACATATTCAGAATCATTTGTTTATTTATAAATGTGTTATAGAATGGCACGGAATAATCGTTGCTGAAAATGGTTATTTTGATACGAATAAACACTAAAAAGGAGAGTCGTATGAAAAAGCTAACAGTGTTCTTGTCACTTCTGCTTGCTGTTGTATTGCTGGTTGGATGCGCCGGTACCAGCGGAACAGTCAGGGAACCCAAACCGGTAGATGAATTGTACAGTTACGCAAACAAATTAAAGGATAACGGTGCATTTGCCGTTGTCGGTTACGGAGAAAGCGACCGCTATGATCTGGCCCGCGACAAGGCAATTGCCGATGGTCAGCGGCTGATCGGTGAAGCGATGGAAGTACGGGTTGAAGGTCTGAAAAAACGATTTATTGAGGAAGTGGGTACGGAAGACGCCGAAATCAACGAGTTCTTTTCACAGGCGACAAAGATACTTACACGTGCCGAGTACAGTGGTGCCACAATGGAAAAAACCTACCAGACACAGCGGAAAGACGGCAAATATGAATTTCATGCAGTTATGGCATTAAATCCTGATATTATTATTAAAAGTGTCGATGATGAGCTTAAAAATCGCAAGCTCTATGAACGCTGGAGAGCCAGCGAAGCATTTAATGAACTGGAAAAAGAAATCCAGGAATACGAATCGTCACAAGACTACGGGGAATGAGTCGGGTAAAAGTGGAAGGCCGCCCATGGCGGCCTTCCTTTATACTTATATGTAATAAAAAACTTATTACGATAAGCTTTATTTTAAGTTTATTGTTTATTTCAGGTCTTTGGGCCAGGAAATATCCGGAATGGTTCTTATATCCCGACAAATATCCTGATATTGTCGTGGGATATAATTACCGCGGCTCCTCTGCAAAGGATGACGCTGCGGCAAATTTTTGTGTCTTTGAGCATTCAATGATGATGGGCGACCTTTATTTTTATTCCGAAACCGAAAAGCGATCGTCGGATTATTATTATTATTACGACAAATCCAGATTTGAACTTGTCCGGGATAGTTTAATATGTCTGGATACTTACATTTTAAACACGTTGACGATGGACATAATTCGTGCCTACGGTTTTTCCGATACTGAATTAAGTTCCGCAGTGCTTTCCGTTGAAGCTTTGCCAATTCCCGATTGGGCTGATAAGAACGCTTATGAAAGCGGTAATTATATATTTGGCGTCGGCGCTTATACTTCCGCTGGGAATGATGTCGATGCCTGGAAAACCGCGGAAGAAAGAAGTATCTATAGTATGTTAATGTTTTACTCAACCAGGTTTACGGGGACCAAGTATCTCTTTAAAGAATACGATACGGATATATATTTGCGCTCACAGGTCATTCACGGCCATTACGAATTGAAGAACATTTCCATTATCGAACGTTATCATGATATGGATCAAAATATGGTATATGTATTAAGCAAAATAAATAAAAGCAACATACGCACAGCACAAAAAAAGTGAGGATACCATGTATAAACCAAATATTGCAATAAAAAAGCTGGCCCTTGTTTTTACATTTTTCCTGCTTGTCTTTCTTTATGCTGATGAAAGCGATTTTAAAAAAAGGATGCAGACCTCGTTTTATCAACTTGACAGCGATTCGATAGCCGTTTTTGTTGTAGATGCATTAAATGGGAAAGGTGTAGCAGGAGCAAGAATCGAGATTGAAGATGTCGGCGCTATTTTTACCGACAAACAAGGTAAAACTATGTTAAAACCAATATCTGACGGACACTATAAACTGAAGATCAGTAAAGATAATTATATTACAAATCAAAGCAGAATTGAAATACAGGCCGGCAGCGTATTCGGGAATTCCAATGTGTTTGCCCTTTCACCGGTCATGCCTCTGGAATCAATGAGAATTGTACTTGAATGGGGTAAAGCACCGGCGGACCTGGATTTGCATTTGATTAAAAACGATGCTCAGCATATTTCCTACCGTCATAAACGCATGCTTTCAGATAAAAGTATCAGGCTGGACCGCGACAGCAGATACGGATACGGTCCCGAAACCATTACCATCTGTAAGATCGATAAAAATGCCGATTATCAAATATATGTTCATAATTACTCGCGAAAAGAAGACAAAAACCGCGATACCTTTATGCAGTCTTCCGCCAGGGTAACTGTTTATGCAAACAATCGATTGGAAAAACAATACACGGTCCCCCGGGGAACCGGCGCAATGTGGTTGGTTATGAATATCGAAAAAGGCCGAATTCGTGATATCGGCCGTATTGTTCGTTAGATAAAAAATACGGAGGATTCAATGTTCCAGAAAAAGAACCTTGTAATATTGATTATATTATCGTGTTTTACTATTACAGCTGCTCAGACGATTGACCAGATAAAAAAAGACAGCAAATATTTATGGGGAGAGGGAAGCAGTACAAATCCAAATCTCGCCGATAAGCAAGCGCTGTCGCATCTGATATCACAAATCTCCGTACAGGTTGAGAGCAGTTTTTTAAATATCATTGAAGAAACCGGCGGTAATATTGAAGAATATACGGAAAAAGTTGTCAATACCTATTCAAATGTTATGCTGAATGAAGCAAAAATGAAGCAGGAAGAGCAAAACGGACGATTCCGTGTGCTGCGGTATATGAACAAAGATCAGATAAAAAATATTTTTAAAGAACGGGAATACTGGATTATGGAATTTATTCGTTCCGGCAATAAGGCGTGCCAGGATTACCGTATCGGAGATGCGCTAAAGTATTATTACTGGTCTCTGTGTTTATTAAAAAGCCACCCGGACATGAATGCAATGCGCGGAGACGAGGCCGGAATGAATGGTTTATTGTTTGCTTGCCTGCCGCAAAGAATAGAAAATATACTTGATTCTGTGAATGTAAGTATCAAATCAGCCGAATATATTCAGGACGAAAAGCGTAAGGTTATGTTGCTTGAATTTAAGTATGGTAAAGAAACGATTGCCAATTTGGACTATGTTTATTGGACGGGTGACAATTGGATGCCAAAGCTGATTTCTGTTAACAGCGGCAAAGGCATCGTAGAATACTACGGCCCTGCAGCTCGTGACATGAAAGAGGTAAAACTCCGTATTGAATATATGTATCAGGAAAAAGCAAAAACATACATAGCAGTAAACTCCGTAATTGAAAATACATATCCGCCTTATTTTCCCGAAGCTCAGAAAGTGGCGTCATCATTGTTTATCAGCCGTACCCCAAAAAAGGAAAAAGTAAACACCGTCATTGTTGGTGATTTTGCTGAAGAAGACACAGGGACTCCGAAACGGTTGACGGCGGAGAAGGAAGAACTGTTTGTCAATACCGTCCTGTCCTTTATTGATGCTTATGACAAAGGGAACCTTAAGCCGGTAGAAAATGAATTTACCGAAACCGGTAAAGCAATGATCGAAAAATTAATGCGTTACGGCAGGGCGGAAATGATACGAACCGGTGAAATACAACTAAAATTATCAAAACTGAATGATCAGTACTTGGTCAGATCAATTCCATTTAAATTCATGTTTCCAAACAATAATCGTGAATTTATCGAGGAGGTTGTCTTTATTTTAAATAAAGAAGGGAAAATTGACGGAATTAATTTTGCATTAAGCCAAAGAACAATAGAAGACATAATGAACAAAGATGAAGGATTTGGGACGCTTATGCAAAAACAGCAGATTGTTCATTTTATGGAATCTTATAAAACCGCCTATTGTTTGGAAAACATTGATTATATCGAAAAAATATTTTCAGATAAGGCCTTGATTATAATCGGACAAAAAATAGAAACTGCGGAAAATATTGATAAAATATATGCTTCCAAATTATCAAACGACAGTGTAGTATATATTAAAATGAATAAATCTGATTTTATTACCAGGCTCAGGCGCATATTTAACAGCAATGAAGCAATTAATATTCACTTTGAGGAAACCGACGTCAAGAAGGTCAACAGACATGATGATTTTGTATATGGCATTCAAATTGCACAGAATTATTACAGTACAAGTTATGCGGATTTCGGCTATCTTTTCTTAATGTTCGATTTGAACAGGCCGCAAGAACCAAAAATATACGTACGTTCCTGGCAGCCGGAAAAGAGTAAAGATGGACGTATCATTGGCTTAGAGGACTTTATATTCTGATTTAAACGCATGGGCTAAGAAGGGATACCAGTATATTTAACTAATCAGTCTAAATGGAGAAGTGAGAATGTGTAAAAAAATATTATTTCTTACAATTGTTCTTACGGCATTTTCTTATGCACAAAGCGGGTATATTCAAACTCCGGAACAGCTTTATAAATCCATTGTCAATAAAAATCCTTCCGCAAACGAACTTTTTGAAAAAGACTTCAAGCTCCCTTCCGGAATTGATCTTTCTACGGGAATGCCCGAACCGGGATATCAGGGAAAACTTGGAAGTTGTGCGGCCTGGGCTGCCGGTTATGCGTGTAAAACTTACCAGGAAGCAAAAGAACATGACTTTGATCCCAGACTGCCACAAAATCAGTTTTCTCCTTCTTTTTTATATAATATTGTCAATAAAGGTGAAAATAGGGGATCTACTTTGCCCGATGTTTTTCAAATAATGGAAGATTTTGGGGTTGCTACATATAAAACAATGCCATATACGAACGATTATTTAAAAAAGCCTGATGAAGAAGCATACCATGAAGCTTCTTTATATAAAATAAACAATTATAAAAGATTAAATAATGGCGCCGGTCTTTTAATGTCAATAAAATCTTCACTGGCTGCAGGTCAGCCTGTAATCGCGGCGATGAAAGTATATGAAAATTTTAAACAACTAAAGGATAATATTTATAATAATATTGAAGGTGAAAGAACCGGTGGACATGGCATGTGTATTGTAGGATATGATGACAATAAAAAAACATTGAAGTTAATCAATTCCTGGGGTAAATCCTGGGGAGAGCAGGGTTATTGCCGTATTGCTTACGAATTGGTGGACGATTTGATAATAGAAGCCTATGTGCTCTATGACGAGGTAAGTGAAAAAAATTATGATGATTTGCCGGCGCCGGAAAATTTGCAGGCCGGAGAAGGCAATCAAACAAACGCGGTATCAATATCCTGGGATAAGGTAAGCGGGTCAATGGAATATCTTATTTACCGCTCAAACTCAAAAAATGAAGCAATGGAGTTAATTGACAGCACTGAAATAAATTCATACAATGATCTTTCGGTATTAAATAATGTTAAATATCTTTATGCGGTTCGTGCTAAAAAAGGAGATGTTCTCGGCGTTTATAGTGAAATTGCCTGCGGATGGGCGTCCAGGGAGGATATCGGAGTACCTGTCAATGTAAAGTGTACCGTTTACAATAATATTCCTCGTTTATCATGGGATAGGGTTGAAAACGCCGAAGGATATTATATTTATCGTTGGAAGGATAATAAAGATAATTATCGGAGAATAGCAAAAAGTGAAACTGAGTATTTTTCAGACATTGCCATTGCCGAACGGGAAAATGCCACCTATTACTATCTTGTCACCGCTTTTAGGGGCGATGAAGAAAGCCGACCCGGGAATATGGTTAATGTTGTTTTATATGCTCCTGAGATAATACCAATCATTGCCAATAAAAATCAGGGTAAAGCGGAGGAAACTATTGGCCGCAAAGAAAAATATGAAATATTACCCGAAAAAGAACAAATTATTTTTGGACAGGAGCTGGGGAAACCCGATTTTTATGACTCCGTATATATGGAACAGTTTTTTAAAGAAGCCCGGAAAGCGGAAGAGGAAGCATTCATGAAAATGAAGCAGCAAGAGGAACACATATTTGAACAATTCAGGCAGCAGGAACACAGGCATAAATAAAAAGGGTACAAAATGCCAAATGAGAAAAAATATTATTACTTATTAATATTATTATTTTTTTCTATACTTTTTGCTGATGAATTTGTTATAAAGTCCTTTGTAAGATTGGAAAATGACCTCTCAGCAAGAAGATATGAGAAAAAAGATATTAATAATGATGCCTGCGCATTGATTAAGGTAAAAACGGATATCAGAGAGCATATTCAGTTTGATTCAAATTTGGGTATCCCACATGTCCCGATTTTATATCAGAAGGGCGAATACTGGGTATATGTATCACCGGGAGAGAGAACGCTTAAATTGATGGCAGATGGTTTTTTACCATATACAGCAACATTGACAGGTGCGGGAGTAATTGAATCGCTTTATACATACGAATTAGAAGTATCATCAAAGGAATTAAATATTAAAACAGTTCCCGTCACTATCTTAAGCAAACCGGAAGATGCGGAAAAATGGGTGGATGGGCAACTGCTGGGTACCGGAAAAACATTCACCCTCAAAATTGGCGAACATAATCTGCTTGTTAAGAAAGAAGAGTATAAAAATTATCAGTCATTGATTAATGTTACTTCCGATAATGTATTCTTTAACAATATTAATCTGGAAAAAATTGAAATTGTCCCCGTACAAATCAGTACAAAACCGGAAGGGGCTACTGTTTTTATCAATAATGCCGAAAGGGGTAAAACAGAATTGCCTCTATGGCTATTTCCCGGTAAATATTCAATAAAATTAAATATGGGCGGATACTTAAATATATCAGATTCAATATTAGTGGTAGAAGGACAAACAAATGATTTTAGTTATAACCTTCAAAAAAATGCCGGATATGTTATCTTTGATGTGACGCCAGGAGATTCTTATCTGATGTTGAACGGCAAAAGATATTCCCCGGGAAGAATAGAATTAATACCGGGAGATTATCAAGTAACAATAAGCAGAGAGGGTTATATAAATTATGAAGATATCATTGATGTTGAATTGGGAAAGACTGTAGAATATTCGTATGGATTAATAGAAAATATTGGTACGCTTGTGCTGGGTATAACACCATCGGATGCCGTATTAAATATTAATAATAATATATATTCACCAGGAACCATTGATTTGACTCCCGGTACATATCGGATAGCTGTCAGTAAAGACGGATATATTAGCCAGGAAAGCAATATTGAGCTTAAATTGGGAGAAACGCTAGCGCGTTCATTTGAATTGATACAAAATATTGGCACTTTGGTCTTAGATGTTTTTCCATCCCAGGCAAATATTCTGATCAATAATATAAGTTATGATAAAAAAACGATAGATCTTGTACCGGGTTCTTATAAAATATTACTTGAACTTGAGGGATGGCATTCTTATGAGGAAATTGTGACATTAAAACTGGGTGAAACTCTTTATAAATCGTATGCATTACGTCAAAAAACAGGTTCATTACAGTTTGAAATACTGCCTTTTAGTACAAAAATTCAAATGTTTGACAATACCGGTAAGTTATATAAAACATGGGAAGGTATGCATTACGAAAAAAACATACCTGCCTCAAATTATAAACTAATATGCAAACATGAAGGATATAAGACAGAGGAACGCCGTATTACTATTAACGACAACGAAAATTATATATTATCAATAAATATGATAAAAGATACAATTAATAGCAGTTCAAGCCATGGTATTGAAGAAATATTAATAAACGGTGGAAATTATATAGTTAACGGTAATACGGTTAAGATCGATGATTATTATATTAGTATATATGAAATGACGCAAGATATTTTTATTGATATCATGCATAATAATCCCAGCTTCTTTATTGGCGAAAACAGACCTGTTGAACGAGTGAGTTTACTTGAGGTTGTAGAATTCTGTAATAGCCTGAGTGAACACAGGGGTTTAGATAAAGTATATATAATAAATGGTGATTCCGGTAACGAAAGGAATATTATAGCCGATTATTCAAAAAACGGATACCGATTACCTACTGTTTTGGAATGGGAATACGCAGCAAAAAGCGGCGGCCGGGATGACAGACCCTGGAGCGGAACAAATAAAAAAGAAATGTTGGAATATTATGCACGATTCTATTTTAACAGTCATAATATGACACATCCGGTTGGAAGCAGAAAACCAAATGATTTGGGAATTTTTGATATGAGCGGAAATGTTTCGGAAATGTGTTGTGATTCTTTATCAGTCCCTTTTGATATATTTAATATAAAAACAAGTATAATCGTAAAAAATATGGGAGGGAACTGGTCCTCAACGGCAAATCAATGTTTAAGTGATTATGCTTTGGATTCTTATTTAATTTTTAAGAACAACAAAACAGGATTTAGAATTACAAGGAATAAATAATAAGATTGATTCGTCTGCAAAAAATCATTCCTATGAATTTACAGAACTGGGATTTAAAGAGGATATTATAAAAAATGAATTAAATGACAGAACTAAAAAAACGAGGTTCGGTACCTCTTATAAATTTAAATGGAGCAAAACAGGAAGATAGCATGAGGTTTTACATCAATATTAAAAAGCTAATGGTACTATTTTATACATTATTCT
>JALNXB010000068.1 GCA_023230585.1 bacterium | reverse complement strand
TACTCTGAGCCTGTTAAGCCCTTCGGAGACGCTCTTTGCGCAGAAGGGTGAGTTCTCAGAGTGCCCGATTGTGGCGTAGAAGGTGTATGCACCGTAGTACCAGAGTGAATAGGCACCACATACTTTTTTTCTACTTTTACCTAATAGACTGGCTGATCTGAAAAATCGGTAACAGAACAGCAAGTACTATCATTCCAACAAAGCCTCCCATAAATAAAATCATTGCTGGTTCAAGAAAATTAACAAATCTTGTTGAACTTTGTGTTACTTCTTCTTCGTATATACTGGAAATCTTACCAAACATTTCCGAAAGAGAACCACTTCTTTCACCAGCATTTACCAACTGAGTAACAAGGTATGGAAAATATTTACTATTTTTAAAAGCAACCGATAAAGTACCACCTTTAGATAAAAAATCAGCGATTTCTCTTACTTCTCTTTTCAATGTAGGACTTACCAAAACCTGACCTGAAATTCTAAGAGATTCAATTATCTCCACCCCGCCTTCTATCAATATAGATATTGTGCTGGAAAAAAGAGCAATTTCTTTCTTAATAATTATGTTACTTAGAAAAGGTGTATGTAGCCTAAAAAAATCAAGGATTTGTCCACCTTTATATGTAGCAAAAAAAATTTTAAGCATATAATATAAAACACCAACACCAACAAGAATGTAAAACCAGAATATTTTAATGAAACTGCTAAGTTTCATAAGAATTAAAGTAGGAATAGGAAGTACCAGATCTATCTCAGAAAATATTTTGGTTATAGTCGGGGTAACAAAAGTTAACAGAAATATAAAAACTGCGATTGATACAAAGAGCATAAAGAAAGGGTAACTTAATATACTCATAATTTTACTCTTAAAAGTCTGACGTTTTTCAAGGAAATCGGCTATCCTAATAAGAATTTTATCAAGAGTGCCTGTCTCTTCCCCTGCCCTTATTAAAGAAATTATCATTGGAGAAAAGATTTCAGGATACTCTTTCACTGCTTCAGAAAAGACTTTTCCTTCTCTAATATTACGTTGAATATTGTTAAATATATTTTTAAGTTTAACATTTTTCATCTGTGCAGTAACACCTGTAAGGCACTCATCCAAGGGTAATTTAGAAGCCACAAAAGTTGCAAGTTCTCTTATAGCAATTACAATATCTCTCTCTCTAATTTTCCCTGAAAAAGAGAATTGACGAGAAACATCTTCTGAAATATTAATAATATATACCCCTTTCTCTTTTAGGGATTTCCTTGCTACATTTTTATCTTCCCCTTCTATCTTCCCAGAAACTGTTTTTCCGGTCTTATCCAAACCAGTATAAATAAAGGTTGTCATATTTTTAAACTTCCTGAGTAACTCTTAAAACCTCTGATATAGTTGTGGTTCCTTTTTTAATTTTTCTTGCTCCATCCATCCTTAACGTTACCAAACCTTTCTTTAGAGCTGCTTTTTTTATCTCTACAGAAGAACTCCTATTTAATATCATATTCCTTATATCGTCTTCAATTACAAGAAGTTCAGAGATGCAGGTTCTTCCGTAATAACCCTCATTAAAACAGAGCGAACATCCTTTAGATGCTCTATATTCTCCACCTTGCAAATCTTTTGCTTCGGGAGAAACCTGTTGCCACTCCGATAAAGAAGGGGTTATCTTTTCTGAACATTCTTGACAGTTAACCCTTATCAACCTTTGAGCCATAACTCCTATAAGAGACGAAGCTATCAAATAGGGTTCTACCCCCATATCTGTTAACCGAATAACAGCGCTTGTAGAGTCGTTTGTATGAAGAGTGCTAAAAACAAGATGACCTGTTAGAGAAGCCTGTATTGCCATTTCTGCTGTCTCTATATCTCTAATCTCTCCTACCATTATAATATTTGGGTCGTGCCTTAATATAGACCTTAACCCGTTAGCAAAAGATAGGCCCACTTTAGAATTAACCTGTATCTGGTTTATGCCATCAAGGTTATATTCTACAGGGTCCTCAAGAGTTATAATATTGATGCCGGGACTATTTATTTTGGAAAGTGCAGCATATAATGTTGTAGTTTTCCCGCTACCTGTTGGACCTGTTAAAAGAATAATACCGTGGTCAAGGTGTATCAGTTTATTAAATTTTTCGTAATTTTCTTCTTCAAACCCTAACTCTTCAAGTCCATAAAGAAAAGTGCTTCTATCCAATAACCTCATTACAACAGATTCGCCAAAAAAAGTAGGTATTATAGAAACCCTTATATCTATCTTTTTACCATCGGTTTTTATAGAAGCCCTTCCGTCCTGAGGAACCCGTTTTTCAGCTATATCTAAGTTAGATATAATCTTTATCCTTGTAACAATAGCAGGATGATACTTTCTTGGTAATATAAAAATATCGTGTAAAACTCCGTCAACCCTATACCTTATCTTTAACTCAGATTCTCCACAATGGATATGTATATCACTTGCTCTCATAGATATAGCCTTGTACATAATCTGGTTGACAAGCCTAATTACAGGTGCCTTGTTGGCAAGGTCAAGAAGGTTCATTCCGCTTGTATCTATATCTTCTTCAAGAGATATTTCATTCTCGTCATTTAAATCTTCTATAACTTTTTGGGAGGAACTTGGGTGATAATAATACTTTTCAAGACATCTATTTATAGTATCTAAAGAAGATAGGGCTATCTTTAGTTCTTTATCAAACTTAGACCTCAACTCTCCTAAATCTATATTAAGTAAGTTATCAGTAACAACTATTATTTCATTATCATCGTTTCTCAAGAATAGAAGAGAATTATTTTTAAGAAAAGAGAAAGGAAATAACGAAAGAAGTTCTGGGTCAACCATTTCTTCTGGATTTTCAATCCATAAAACAGAATTATTCTCTGGCATATTATTTTTTATTCTCCAACTATTTTCTGTTTTTCAGCAGTTAATTCTATGGCCTTCTCAAAAGTAGTCATTATACGGGGGGTAATAAAAATAAGTAGGTTTGTTTTGACTGAAGTAGTTTCATCCTTTCTAAAAAACCTTCCAAGGATTGGTATATCTCCTAAAAAAGGAACCTTCTGAACAGATTGCCCCTTATCCTCACCAACAAGCCCGCCAAGAACAATTGTTTCATTATTAGGCACTATCAAGTTTGTCTCAGCAGACCTTTTTGCTGTCGTTGGTTGACCGTCAATAGAACCGGTGACTTTTGTTACCTCCTGAGATATTTTAAGACGAACATATTTATCCTGACTAATCTGAGGAGTAATTTTGAGCATAATACCAACATCCTTATAATCATAACTCCTTATAGTATCACCAGTCAACCCTGACGTATCCTGCAAAAACCTAGTCTCTTTAAGGTAAGGTATATTTTCGCTAACATTTATAGAAGCCTCATAATTGTCTGTGGTCATTATTTGGGGTGTTGAAAGGATATTAAAATAGGCATCTTTTTCAAACATTCGTAAAATAGCGCCTTTCGAAAGATTCTTATGGAGTAGCCCTATCTCAAGAAACCCAGAAGCAGAGGCAGTGTTAGCTAATTCTCCCATTTCACTTGAAAGAGAGCCTGTATACTTACCATCTTTATAAGTGTTTGCCCAAGTAAGTTCTGCTCCCATTTCTTTTGCTTTATCAAAACTTACTTCTATAACCATTGCTTCTATTAACACTTGATTAGTCAAAACATCAAGTTCTTTAATGATTTTTTCAATACCTGGTATATCTACTGGTTCAGCGTGAACAATCAATGAATTTGTTGCTTTAGCAGAAACCACAGAAGGTTGTAAAGGAGGCGTTTCTCCTCTCCTTACAACAGCTCTCTGTTTTGATAAAACCTGTGTTAATACTTTAGCCACCTCTTCTGCATCTGCATTTTGAAGTCGATATATAGTCATCTCTTCTTTTCCCGGAGCACTCGGAACATCAATTTTAGCAACAATATCTTGCAGTCTGGAAATATTTTCACCAATATCAGAGATAAAAACAGTGTTTGTTCTACCATCAACAGTAATCTGCCCACCTCTTGTTAAGTAAGGTGTTAAAAGTTGGCTTACAGTATCTACTGGGTAATGTTTTAGAGGAACAACCTGTAGCATAAAATCACCCTGTTTATCCAAAGGAACTTCTCCAATATTAACAGTTATTGCTCTTGTTTTCGCTTCTGCAATTGGGACTATAAAAGACACAGTATCTTTTTGTATGCAGGTAAAACCGTAAAGGTTAAGAATGGCTTTAAAAACATATTCAATATCTTCGGCAGGAATTGATTTGTATGAATAGACTGTTATGGTACCCCTTACATTGGGATCAATTACATAATTTTCTTTTGTGTATTCGCCAATTGAATTAATAAATGACCTAATATCAACGTTAGGAAAATTAATTTTAAAACCTTCCGAAAAAAGGCAGACTGAAAAGAAGAAGAAAAAACAGATTACTTCTTTCCATATTCTTTTAAATTTCCACATTTTATGCCTTGACCAAGGAGTTATTCCAATGTCCAATTGGGAGTTTCTGGTGTTCTTGCAGGCGCTGCTGGTGCTGGAGCAGGCTGACTTCTCCTGTCACCTCTTCTACCACGTTGTGAATCTAAACTACTTCTTACAAAGTTATCTATAGCAGTCTGTAACTCTTGTCTAACACCATCATCAGTTTCAGTTTTGAGCCTTTCCATAAACATAATAAGAACATCATAGTTTGTTTCAGCAGAAGAAACTACACGTATAGCATTCTTTCTTAGTTCAGGATCTGGGTCATCCAAAAACTTTAAAACATTTGGGTCTACACCAAACATGCCAGAAAAAATATCTGATTCTCTTCCACCTCTACCACCGCTTGTATCGCTAGCACCTTTAGTAATATACCATTCTATAGCATCTTTTATAGTTTTTCTTACCTCAACATTAGACTCATATTTTAGTCTTACAAGCATTGTTCTTAAAGCAAACAGTTCAGAAATATCTCCCTCACCTTCTGTTGTTGATGATGATCTTGAAGTTCCTGACGATTGAGCATTAGCAAAAATTCTTGTTGCATATATTTTCGTCGCGTAATTTCTTATTAAAGGTTCTGGGTCATTCATTAACCTTAAAATAGTAACTTCTGTGCCCATAATAAGGTCAAGCCCAGCTGAGGCAAGGTCTTTCACCTCTGGGTCAGGATCTGCTAACAAAACATACAAATCGGGAATATATATCATTGGCCCTAAACCGCTTGAAGAATCTGAGGAAGAGGACGAGGAAGAAGACGAAGATGACCCTGTACCAAAAAGCCTTTCTCTCACCCCTGATGTACTGGTAGAAGAACTTGAAGATGAAGAACTGGTATTTGTAGAAGATAACCCTTTAGCCAAAGATTGTATCGCTTGTTTTCTAACATTAGAGTCAGGGTTTCGTAACATTCCTCCAATTACGTAAGCCACAAGCAAATCTGTAACAATTGAGGCTCTTTCGTTTGATGTACCTGAAGATGAAGAACTGGAAGAACTACCAATACCTGAACTACTAGAACTTCTTCTTCTTGAAGACGAAGAAGTCTGCGCACCTAATTTATCACTCAAAGAAACAAACATAAATATTACACTTAAAATCCAAACTATTCTTTTTTTATTCATTTTCACCTCCCCTAAATAGTCAATTATAAACTATTTAGCGAGCCAATTTTGCAAATATTAGAAACTTTCTTTACTTTTTTAAAAATATACAGTATTCACAAAAGTTTATATTAAATTGGTTTCTCTAATATTATTATACCCAATTTTTGCTTCATTGTAAGTATTAAAACTTTTCAAGTAGACCCGGCTTAATTTCATAATTAAGCTTCTTTTCATCGGGTGCACTCAAATCTTCTGCTTCTTTAAAGGTTGTTATTACATAAGGTGTTAAGAAAAGTAACAACTCGCTCGATGTTTTCCTATATTCTGGTTTACTTACCAAATATTTTAAAATAGGGACCTTTCTTAAAAAAGGTATTCCACTTTCAAGTTTTTCATCTCTCTGTTGTATCATCCCTCCTATAACAAGGGTTTGTCCATCAAAGAGAGTTACATTTTGAGTTGTCTCTCTGGTTGATATTATTGGTTGCTGAGTTTCATATCTAAGCCCAGCAGCAATAGCGCTCAACTGTTTTATCTCAACAAGTCTTGAATCAATTATATTTAAAGTTAAAAAGACATTTCTATTTCTTTGTATAATAGGAGTAACTTCAAATTCGGTCCCAACCTCTTCCTCATGGACAGTTACTGTTTGGGTTGTACCAGTTAGCGCTCCAGTACTAGGGTTATAGTTTTCCCTAAATTCGGGTATTATGTAAGGATAATTCTGTACAACCCTTATGAGGGCTGTTGTTCCGTTTAAAGTCATTATTTTAGGGGATTGTAAAAGTTTAACTTCGCCTTGAGAAGCAAGGGCTTTAAGAAGAATATTTACATCACTATTGGTTACACCAAAACTAAACCCACCCGGTAAACTGCTGGTAAGACCGGGTGTAAAGTTTGGTGTTTCCCCAAACCTTGGCCCAGTTATAGTTGTATTTATTTTATCTATCATACGTGAAGCTATCAACCAATCTACGCCAAGTAAACTTTCTCTCGATGTTGCTATTTCAACTATTTTAGCTTCAAGTAGTACCTGAGAAACAGGAGTATCAAGCGCTGAAATAACCTCTTGGATTTGTTGTGTAAGTTGCTCGGTTCTTGCATCAACTATGATAGAATTAGTTCTTGGGTCGTACACTATTGTCTCTTGTTTGAATGTTTCTTTTAAAGCTTTTGTTATAGAAGAAGCATCACCATAAAAAACTTTAAACGCACTTCGATTCTGATCTTTCATCGATTTAACTCGTGCTCTATATTCAGCGTCGGTCATTATTTTAACAATCTGTTCCTCTTGAATATATTTCAAACTATTTGCTTCACATATCAGATCAAGAACCTTCTGTAAAGGTATATCTTTTACATTAATTGTTACTCTCCCTGATATACCTTTGCTTAAAATAATATTTGCACCTGTTAGGTCATATATAAGTTTTAATGTTTGCTCTAAGTCCGCATCTGTCAAATTTAATGTTATCGGAGTGTTTCCAACCGCTCCAAGAACAGGTTTTTCAAAAGTTATCTTATTTTCAATAATAGAATCTAACTGTAATCTTGATTTATTAGCCAACCTTATAGCTTCTGTAAACTGGTTTCTTTCATAAGCGTCTTTAGCTAAATTTGCTGTTGACTTGGGTTCCAACATATCAAATTGAGATACAAGGTATTTCTCTTCCATTTCTTGAAAGTATCTATATATATCAAGAAGAACTTTTTGAGCTGATGAAGCTAACGCTTCAAACTCGCCTTCAGTAGAAACCTCAATCTCTTTTTCGGAATGTACTCCCTTGATAAATTGCTCTTTAACCCCAAGTTTTCCTAATCTGGTCTCAGAAACCCGTATATACCTACGCACCTGAGATGTTCGAAAAGAAGGATTTATCCCTTGAATCCCTTTAAAAATACTTAAAGCCTCTGCATAATCTTTCTCATAGTACCTATTAACTCCTTGCATAAAGAGACTATCAAGATCTACTTTTTCTTGTGCAAAAACACCAATAGAACCCACCAAAAACACACAGGCTATCAATGATACTAAAAAAAGATGTATTAAACGTTTCATTTTCCTCCTTCCCTTATTCTACTTCTTATTGTATAAAAAATCAAGTAACAATGTACGCAAATTATATTACCCTATTTAGTCTATTTTTATTTCATAAGAGATTCCATCTTTAGATAGATAAAGCCTATCTTTCTCTTTCCTTAATATCCTAAAACCTTCCACAATATCTCCAACCGTTACCCTGTAAGTCTTTTGTCTTCCTTCTATGAAAAGATATTCAACACCTTCGAATAACATTTTTCCTCTAAATATTAAATCACAACGCATCTCTGGGACAATAAGAGGTGTAACCTTAGGTGCAGATACTTTTTCAAGTGGCGTTGTTTTTAATGGTTGAGGTACCTCAGAAAGTTTGGCAACGCTAACAGGAGTAATTTTAGGTGGTTCTGTTTTAGGTAAATCAACACTCTTCGGCGGTTCTATAGGTTTTTCTTCTCTAAGAATGCTTACTGTTTTAGGAGCTCGTAAAATTGAAATTACTTCTGGTTTAGAAGCTAAAACTATGTTTGTAAGAGTGGGCCTTTCAAGAACCTCCATAGTCAATCTACCCGGAGAAAAGGGGTCTCGTTTACCTTCAATATCAATTTTTTCTCCCGCTACAAAAATCTGCTCAACTAAAGCAGTTTCTTCATCCATACTTTTATCAAAACGCTGTTTAGTTAATCTCTTCTGTTGATACGGTTCTTCTCCTGTAATAAATTTTAATCTTGCTGTTGCATCCCTTGCTCCACGAGAAAATAGAAACATTTCAAGTAGCCATACAATTAATAGTAGAACAAAAACTATTTTAAAAGCATTTTTTCTTACGAAAGGCACCAGTTGGAACGGTTCTTTTCTAAGTTCTGCAACCGGTCGAGTTTTTGCAAGTGCTTGTTTTGAAAGAATCTCTTTCTTCTTTTTTCTTAAAGTTGGTATAAATTTTCTCAAAGCCAACACAGATTCTTTCGTCAATAATAGAGATGCTCTACTTATTTTTGCAGATTCTTTCTGCAACTCAGCAAGCCTAATATTTACTTCTTTCTGTTTTTCTTTACTAACAGCAGAAACAGGCAATTTTGTGACTGGCTTCTTTGAAGGTTTTTCAATCTCTATTTTTGTGTCAGGAGATGCAACCCTTTTTCTATAAACTTCTTTATCATTTAAAAGCCTACTTAATAACCTTCTTCTCTCTCCTTCTCGTTTTGCAAGAAGATTTTTAGAGAAAATCTCACCCTTTTTATAAACAACAGAGAGTTTTTCTTCTTTTTGTTTGAGAACTTCTTTATCCGCAAGTTCTAATATTTCTTGTTGCTTAACTTCTTCTTTCTGTTCACGGGTTTCATCCAGTTTTACCTGTTTGGCTTCTTTCTCTTTTAGGATAAGTTCTTGTTTCTGGCGCAACTCTTCTTCTTTTGCTCGTTTTTTCTCAGCAAGAAGTGCTTCTTTCTGCTTTAAAGCCTGTTCAGAATCTATACGACGAGTTGCCTCTCTTCTCTTTAGACGTAAATCTGCTAATTCTTTCTTCTTATCAAGACCTGCTTGTTTAATCTGTTTTTGTTGCAACTTCTTATCTGCTATAAGCGCTGCCTTTTCAAGAAACTTCTCTTGT
>JALNXB010000067.1 GCA_023230585.1 bacterium | reverse complement strand
GCCTGTTAAACCCTTCGGAGATGCTTGCTATGCAGAAGGGTGAGTTCTCAGAGTGCCCGATTGTTAAGTAGAAGGTGTATGCGCCGTAGTACCAGAGTGAGTAGACACCACATACTTTTTTGTTAACACTCCCATACTTTCTATATGTGGGGTGTGAGGGAAAAAATCTGCACAGTAGATTTTTAAAAGTTTGTATCCTTCTTCTTCCATCTTTTTTATATCTCGGGCAAATGTAGCAGGGTTGCAAGAAACATATATTATAGAGGGTATATTTAAGGAAAGTATATTTTTTAAAGCTTTGTTGGTTATGCCTGCTCTGGGTGGGTCAAGTATTAGTGTATCATACTCTTTAAGAGACGCTTTTTTGAATATATCTTCTACCGATACTGACTGGAAATTACAATTAGTTATATTGTTTATTCTGGCGTTCTCAAAAGCGTTATCAATGTTTGCGGGCTCTATATCTATACCGTCAATGTTTTTCACTATATCAGAAATAAAAATCTCTATTGCGCCTGAACCACAATAAAGCCCTAAAACGTTTTTTGAGTTAAGTTCTTTTATGTTTTCCTTTATTTTTTCATAAAGGATTTCCGCTGTTTTAGTGTTGGGCTGAAAAAAAGTTGAAGGGTAAACCTTATACTTTAGGTTACCTACCTTTTCTTGAATCCAACTGTCCCCAAGAAGATGGTTCTTTTTTTGAAAAGCAACTACATCTGAAACCCTGTCATTTTCTACCCACCATAAACTTTTTAGTGCTATATTTGATTTAGAAAGAGAATCTGCCAAAGGGATTATGTTAAAGGAAGAGTCGCTTCTGGTTACAAGTATTAACATTACCTCATCAGTATTTTTTCCTTCTCTCATAACAAGATGTCTGAAAAACCCTTCATTGACGTAGGAGTCGTAAGCAGTTTTCCCTGTATCTTTAGCAAATTTCTTAATTAAAGGAAAAAGAGTTTCTACTTTGTTACTAAATATAGGGCATTTTTCAAGTGAGATTATATTGTTTCTACTACGCCTTTTATTAAACGGGCTACTTCTTTCTCTTAACCCGATTGCAATTTCACCTTTATCCATCCCAAAAGCAAATTCCATCTTATTTCTGTAAAAAAACTTGTCTGCTGAAGGTATTATAGGAAACTTTTCTACTTTATTTATATCTACTCCACCCAACTTTTGTAGGGTAGTCAATATATACTTTTCTTTCAACTGAATCTGTTTGTCATAAAGAATATCCTGGAAAGCGCAACCTCCACAAACTCCAAAATAAGGGCAGGTCGGTACAACTTTAAAAGGAGAATCTTCGACTATTTTAGTTGTCTCGCCGTAAGAGAAGTTTTTTGATTCTTTAACTATTCTTACCTTAATCTTATCTCCAAATATAGCGTCGGGAACAAAAACAATCTTCTCGTTAACCTTGCCAACAGCCCATTTGTTAGGGAATGCTATATCAAAAATCTCTGTATCATATTCCGGGAGATAAAATCTGTTTAATAATTTCTTTATTTTTTTAACAGGCAGCCCAACAACGTTTTCGTAATCGCCTTCTATTTTTTCAACAAAAGCATCACCCACTTCTTGTATAGCGTAACTCCCAGCTTTATCCATATAATCGTTTTTATCAAGGTATTTTTTTATATCTTCTTCTTTCAATGATTTGAATTTTATATAGGTTAACTCGTAACCTGTAATAAGTTTATCTTCATTATGTTTATAGATAGCAATCCCGGTTATAACTTTATGAGTTGAACCTGATAACATCTTTAACATCCCTTTAGCATCATTATAATCTTTAGGTTTGCCTAAAATGTTGTTTTCTAAAGAAACAACTGTATCTGCTGCTACGATAGTATCGTTAGGGTGTTGTTCGCCAACTTTTTTTGATTTCAACACAGCCGCCTGTATTGCAAAAAAAACAGGGTCTTTCTCTATTATCTGTTCTTCATTTATTTCTGGATGAACAATATCAAAATCAGGCACCACTTTTGCAAACAATTTTTTTCGCCTTGGTGAAGAAGAAGCAAGAATAATTTTCATTATACAGATTTTCCTTTATGATTTTTAAAAACTATTATTTCTTTCTGTTTAAGTTGCTCTATCAGAGCCAGTAACCCGTCTTTTGAAACCTTAAATTGAGCCATATATTTGTCAGAAAGCGGGTTAGACGGCGTTGTTTTTAAAGAAAGAAAATTGATAAATTCCCCGTCTTTCTGTTGTAACCGAAAATCGAGATGTGGTCCAGTAGCCATCCCTGTAGCACCGACATTCCCTATTACTTGACCTTTTTTAACACGGCTTCCTTTTGAAACCCCTTTAGATATTTTGGATAGGTGACCATACCACGAAACATAACCATTTGGGTGTTTTATCCTAACAGTTATACCAAGCCCGTCTCTCCGACGTCCTGCGTCAACAACTACTCCGTCACCTATAGTAGAAACAGGGGTGCCGTGTGGAGCAGCGTAATCAATACCTAAGTGTGGGCGATATCTTTTAAGGATAGGGTGAAACCTTTTATGTGTAAAATATGAAGATATTCTTCTATAACTGAGAGGCGCCTTTAAAAATAGAGATTCTACGCTTCTACCGTTTTCATCGTAATACCCGCTCTTTTTATCAGGCGTTTCAAAAAAGAAAGCTTGAAAAGTTTCGTTACCTCTTGTGTAAGAAGCCGCTGATATTTGAACATCTTTAAGAGGGGTTCCATCTGTATCAAAATGTGTGTCCCATAAAACTTTAAACTCGTCCCCTTTTTGGCAGTCAGTAAAAAAATCAATTTTAGAAGCAAATATCTCTGCAAATTGAATAATAATTTCTGAATTAACACCCAATGAAGACATATCATAATAGAGCGAATTGCTTATCTCTCCCTTAACACCTCTTGCCAACATGTCTGTTTCTATCTGATTTGCGGAAGCATTATAAACATTGTTTTCTCTGTCAGCTTCTACTACATAAAAATCTATTGGACCATCGTAATATTCAAATTTTACAAATTTATCTTCTTCATCAAAATAGATTTTCCACCTATTACCAACACCACATCTTCTTACATTAAAAATCTTTGTTAAAGAATTTGTAATAAGATGGGATTCATCAGCACTTATACCCTGGTTCAAAAAAATGTTTCCAAGCAAATCGCCCTCAGAAATAGACCCTTCAACAATATTGTAACAAGATTCATTATTAAGTTTTTTCTTATTTACAACGTTACTAACAACAATAAATAGTGGAATTAAAATCAGTAGTATTATAATGTTGGCAAACATTGATTTTTTTATATTTTTACTCAAAAAGACCTCCCGGTAGTTATTGCGCGAAAAAACTATCCCTTTTCGGCAAGAAGAACTGAGACAAGGCAGGCACAGGCAACCCCGCTACCTATATCACCTATTCTCTCAAAAGTTTTAGCTTTCAAGCCTATTCTGCTCTCTGAAATGTTCATTACTGTAGAGAGCTTTTCTCTGATATATCCAAAAAAAGGTAGCAACTTTGGTTTCTCACATATAAGAACAACATCTAAGTTTTCTATTTGAAAACTTTCAGACTCCATTATCGATAATGCTTTTTCCAAAATGAGCATACTATCAAGCCCTTTCAAGCTTTGATCGGTATCAGGAAAATAGTATCCGATATCAGGTTTTCCCATTGCTCCCAATATAGCGTCAGAAAGAGAGTGGAGGAGAACATCGCCATCGCTATGACCTAACAACCCTTTTTCAAAAGGGATGCTTACTCCGCCAAGTATGAACTTTCTGCCTTCTGCAAATCTATGGATATCAAAACCTGTACCGATTCTCATAAGAAAGTATTATAATATATGTAGCAATTAAAGGCAAAAAATGTTAGAATTTCTACAATAAAGACATTTTCAGGGATAATTAAAATGGAAAAAGAGAGCGTGGTGCACAGAATACTTGAATATTTCGGGATAAAAACCCCCACCAATATCTCAGTGGGAGGTGGAACTGGTTCCCCAAAGTATCTTTTCACATATTCAGGGAAAAGGTATCTGTTGAAGAAAAGACGCAAAGAATTCACACCCGTTCAGGTTCTTCTTTTTGACCTTTCTGTAATAAGGTATCTTTCAAAAAACGGGCTGCCTGTCGTTGTTCCTTCATATTCTATGGAAGCGGAATACGAACTATCTGAATATATTGAAAACCTAAATACATTTTCTCAAGGAAATAGGGAACAGATGGAGCATGCTGCTGAAACACTCGGGAAAATGCACAGGATATTGAAAGATTTTGTTCCAGAAGGAAAGAAAAACTGGAAACGGGAATTTATGTCGTCTGAGATAAAAACTGAGTTGTTAAAAACTATAAATAAGCATCCTAAAATTTTTTATAAGCAAGAAACCGTTAGCAAGTGTATTGAACTACTTGATACCCTTATTGAAAGTTTTTCCGTAAAAAACCTCACTCATTCAATAACACATGGAGATTACACAAGCGCAAACATAAAATTCAAAAACAATATTGTGGGAGGCATATTCGATTTTGATTGGGCATCTTACCAGAACACTCTGTATGATATATCAAGAGGGTTGGTATATTTCTGCTTTGAAAGACGACAAGAACTTGACGGAAATAATATATGGTCTCTTGTACAACCGTGCAAAATTGATATCAAAAAAATCAAACAATTCATAAGTTCATACAAAAAGGAGTTTATTTTTACACAAGCAGACGCTGAAGCCCTGCCTTCTGCCATTAAAGAATTCTTTATCGGTTCAAGAGTAAGAGCAATGAGGAAGGTAGAAGGAACTGACAAGGTTAGAATGCTGGATAAGAAACTTCTTGATATGGTTGAAGCCGTTGAACAAGAGAAAGTCGCTATCATTGAGGCCTGCAAATAATCGTATATTTGTTTTTTCTTTTTAATTGCCGCTACGTTATTGTATAATGTAGTAACAAAATCATTCATTACAGTAAACAGAACAATGAAACAGAACGAAATTGAATTCTTTTTCTATAAAAGCAGAGGGCCTGGAGGGCAACGAAAAAATAAGAAAGAAACATCTGTTAAGGTCGTACATATTCCTACCGGATTAACTGCAAGAGCAACAGAATATACTTCTCAAGCGAGAAATAGAGAAAAAGCGCTTAAACGGCTTATTGAAAAAATTAGAATATCTAAGCAGGTCAAAAAGAAGAGGATTTCAACAAGAAAACCTAAATATGTTAGAGAGAAAGAATTAAGAAATAAAAGATTAACTTCAGAAAAGAAAAAATTGAGAAAAAAAGTTGATGTAAAGGATGTTGAATAAGTGAATGGAGGTTCGAATATGCAAAAAATAAAAATATCCCCGTCTATGTTGTCTTCGGATTTTAGTATTCTTGGGGAAGAGGTTAAAAGAATTTCTGGTGCTGGTGCGGATATGATACATTTTGATGTTATGGACGGACATTTTGTTCCTAACATAACCTTTGGACCTATGGTTATTGAATCTGTCAGAAAATATTCTACACTACCTTTTGATACTCATCTTATGATTAGTGAGCCACAAAAGTACTGGAAAAACTTTGCAGACGCTGGTTCTGATATAATTGGTATACATATAGAAGTAGACCTGAACCATAAATCAATAATTAAAGATATACAGCAATATGGTAAAAAAGCTTGTATCGTTGTTAATCCACCAACCCCTGTAGAATCAATCTATCCATTGCTCAACATAGTTGACCAGATACTTATAATGAGCGTAAACCCTGGGTTTGGAGGTCAAAAGTTTATGGGAGAGGTGGTGCCTAAAATATCTAAACTTGCAGAAATGAAAAGAGAAAACAATTACCGATATGAGATACAGATAGACGGCGGAATTAATGAAGAAACTGCCAAAATTGTAAAAGAAGCAGGTGTTGAGATACTTGTTGCTGGTTCATACATATTTAAACAACCTGATTATAGTAAACCTATTGAGAGTTTGAGATGAAAAAAATAAGTTTGAAAGAACTAAAAAAGATTGTTAACACAACCTCTGTTCCTGATAAAAACGTAGAGGTATCGGTTAAAACTATAATTGATAGTGTTAGGCAAGATGGAGATAAAGCACTCTTATCTTTGACGAAAAAATTTGATGGTATAGACCTGCAATCTATAAAAATTCCTATATCGGAAATTAATGAAGCTGAAAAAAATCTTGATGTTCAGTTAAAAAAATCTATTAAGGTTGTTATAAAAAGAGTAGAGAAATACCATAAAAATCAATTACCTTCAGACTTTAAGATTAAAGAAAAAGGGTTAACTTTAGAATACAAATTTTCTCCTATAGAGAAGGTTGGAGTGTATGTTCCAGCAGGTCAATCACCGTTGTTATCTACTCTTATTATGACTTGTGTTCCGGCGATTGTAGCAGGAGTAAAAAAGATATACGTTGCAAGCCCGCCTACCAGTAACAAAAAAATCCACCCATCTATATTGGGTACGCTCGGGCTGTTAGGGCTTAAAGATATTTTTGCAATGGGAGGAGCTCAAGCGATAGCTGCTTTTGCCTACGGTACAGAAACAATGCCTCAAGTTGATTTAATAACTGGTCCGGGCAATAAATATGTTGATACGGCAAAAAAACTCCTTTATGGGACAGTAGGGATAGATCTACCTGCAGGTCCAAGCGAAGTTGCAATATTTGCAGATTCTTCCGCTGATATAGATTTTGTAAAAAAAGACCTACTTGCCCAAGGTGAGCATACAGATAGTAAAGTTTTTTTAATTACAACCTCTGAACAGCTCGGTAAGAAAATATCTGCCAACGTAAAGACAGGTTTTTGGATATATGTGAAAACAAAAAAAGAGGCACTTAATATTATAAATTTGATAAGCCCTGAACATCTTCAAGTTATGTGTAAAAACCCTGAAGAAATATCTACAAAAGCTATAGCTGGGACTATACTTTTAGGGAATCATTCCCCTGCAGCTCTCGGAGATTATTTTGCTGGACCAAGCCATGTTTTGCCTACAGGTAGAACTGCAAGGTTTGCTTCTGGTCTTTCTGTTTACACTTTTTTAAGAAAATATGCTGTAATAAAGGCAGAACAAAGTTTTTATGATGATAATCAAGAGTCAATGAAAACTCTTGCTGATACTGAAGGGTTGGTTTACCACTCTGAATCTTTATCTGCAAGGAGTAATAGGAAAAAGAATGAATAATAATAAAGGTTTTGGGTATGATTTATTAGAAAAAACTCAGGTAATCAGAGATATTGAATATAAGAAGGTAGACCAGACCACCCTTTTGATGAACATCTATTCTTTTGGTCCTTCAAAAGAACCGCGCCCTCCTATAATATATATACACGGAGGAGCCTGGGAGAATGGTACAAGAAAGAGTTCTACTTCTATCTTCTTTCTTCTTGAACAAGGATATTCCATTGTAAGCATAGATTACCGTCTTACAAATATTGCCCCTTTCCCGGCACAACTGGAAGACTGTAAAGCTGCTGTCCGTTTTATTAGAGCCAACAGAGAAAGATTCAATCTAAAGACTGAAAAGATAGGGGTTTGCGGACATTCAGCCGGAGGGCATCTTGCTTCTCTTCTGGGCACAACAGAAGATGAAAAAAAGTTTGATACAGAAGAAAATCTTAATTTTTTGAGCTCAGTACAAGCAGTATGCAATTTCTATGGCTCCGGCTCTATATCCGGGCTAATAGATACTATCCGCTCAAGGGGCGCTTTGCACATATTACCGGCTGTTGAAAAACTGATAGGAGGAACACTGGAAGAGAAAGCAGAGGTTGCCAGACAAGCAAGCCCTGTAAACTATGTAAGCAAGAAATCCTCTCCAACTCTGTTGATTCACGGAGATAAAGACGCAGTGGTGGATGTATCTCTTAGCAGAACTTTACATCAGGAACTCCTCAAAGCAGAAGTTGCCTCCTATTTACATATAATAGAGAACGCAGGACATGGTGGGGAAGAGTTCCTTTTCCCTGAAATACCCAATATGATAACCTCTTTCTTTGACAGGTATATCAAATCCTAAACTTGTTTCAGGTTCTCTAATGTAATCCGCGCTGGTAGCAAGAAAAACGAGATTCCGGATCAAGTCCGGAATGACATACTTAGTAAGTCTGATTTTTCATCATTACGTCTTTCGTTTTCTCTCAGGTTGCTAACAGCCCCTTCACCTACGCTACAATGCAAGCTTCGACGGACAAGCCTCATCCCATTAAACTCTCTGCAAACTCTTGGGGACTTACTACCCCAAACATCCTCAAGGGTAGAGGGCAAAGAAGGTGCATTCCTTTTCCGCCTTCGGCGAGATTGCCACGCTTAGAGGCGCTCGCAAAGACGGAATGGGGGTAACGTATAAAAACAAAAGCGTAAAGCAAAAGCCTTCCTCACAAAAACTATCTGGATAAATCCCTCGGAGGTACTCGAGACAAGCCCCCTTGGGGAGAGGGCAATCGTCCAGCATTTGATTATCTACTTCTTTTGTTTTTCCTCTTGAATTTTAAGAGATTCAAGTAATATAGGTGTAAAAGCACCTCTTGATATAAAAGGCCTTTTTTTCCAATCGTTTACTTTGCTCATAACCACTCCATACTCTGGTATCACAAGACAGAACTGCCCACCATGACCACTCATTGCCCATACCTTAACATCTCTACCTCTATCTGTCCACCAACCAAAACCGTAACCTAACTTTGATAAACTCTTTTCTGTCTGAGTTTTTCGGTAAGGCATTATTTTGACAGGTATATCTGTTAGACTTTCTTTTACATAGGACTCATCAAGTATCTGTTCATCTTTCCATCTACCATTATTTAAGTAAAGATGTCCCACTCTGGCAAGTCCCTCCGCTGTCCATTGAGAGTATCCCAACCCATGGTTAAGAGTTACTTCTGTACCATCTGCAACTCTTATTTGACCGTCTACACCCCATTTCATATCAGTTTTTAGATACGGAAGAACCTTCTCTTTGATAACTTCCTCTAAACTCTTGCCGTAAAGGTAAGTTAGAGCTTTCGCAAGGGCTACAGGTTGGTCGTTATGGTAGCGATGTTCTCTGCCTGGTTCCATATTACCTGGGTTAAAATATTCAAGTCCCCAATTTCTTACAGTTGCCATTCCGGATGTCATTGTAACAAGGTGCCTAAAAGTGATTTTATCAGTGTAAGGACCTGTTTCAAAGTCAGGCCAATATTCTTTAACTTTAGCGTCAACATTGGGAAGCAAGCCATCTTGGATTGCCAACCCGAGCATCATACTTGTAATTGATTTGGTGCAAGACTGTACTCCTTCCCTTACGTTTGTGTAAGCAGGGCCAGCATAATTCCATTCAGCGATAAGGTAGCCGTTACGAATTAAAACT
>JALNXB010000066.1 GCA_023230585.1 bacterium | reverse complement strand
AGCAATATCAGGTGAAAATGTTGGGTTTATGGTCTCTTGCAGGAACATTGGAGCACAACATCCTAAAGAGTACCAGTTATCAGAAAACCTTTTAAATTTGAAACTTTTTAGTCCATCTACTGGTAAAGAACTTGATTTCAGAATGCCTGCTCTTATGAAAAATTGGGGTATGTCGCCGAAAGAAAAAATTGAAGGGCACGACAAAGTGTCCGAACATCTACTTGAAAAATATCTCAATTTTATAGTTAAACACAAGAGTAATGCAGTAGGATGGTCTAAGACCCACGATATTTTACTTACACCTTTCTTGTCAACCCATAACATACAACAAACAAGTTTTTTACACAGCAAGCAAGTATATATTCATAATTCGCCTAAATGGGTAAGAGAAACAGAGGTAATAGGCCCTTTACATCCAAAAGATACCGAAAAATTTCCAGAAGAAGAAACTGTTATAGATGGTATTTTTTGGGGGCTTTACAAGATGTGGAGTTGCGGTCCTTATGGAGGTTTTATAGATTATCATGCAGGACCTAACAGAATAGTTCACGGATATCGCAGTGGAGGCTATTCATTAAGGGCAGATAGTTGGTATTTATATGCCCGTTCAGGAGAGAGAGATTTAAGAGAATTTGCTCAAGGAAGCAATCGGGTTTTTCTTGATGGAAACATATCTCATTGGAATTTTACAGACAAAATAATGGGTCTCTTAATAGGCAGTGCTGTAAGCCCTGGGAAAAAAAGCGAAAGAAATCGTGTTATAGACTTACCTATGCATTGGCAAGGCGGAGGTCTTCGGTACGAACTTTCAACCGTTGCAGATATGGAGCAAGCACTTCTTGATTATTATTTTACCGGTTACAGGAGAGCAGGGGATATTTTAGTAAATTTTTCTAATGCAGCTAAAAATAATCTTACTTATGAAGAAAAACATGACAGGGTAATTCTTGCTATGAGACATTTAACTGAAGCTTATGAATTTACCTGGGAACCAAGATTAAGAGAGTTGATTTATGAAATAAACAATAGATATTTATATGACCCAGAAGGGATGGTTCTTCTTTCAAAAACACGTCCTTACAGAAGCACTACTTACAAGACAGAAACAGACCAGGACTCGCTACTACTTATGTGGAGCGTCTTTAAAGACCCTCTATTTAAAAAAATGGCAATATCTATAGGGCAGAACAATTGGGAGAATATGTCTATCCTCCCACGGGTTAGAACACAGTCCCAGAATAGAGCGACTGGTCTGCTATATTACTTTATGTGGAAAGAAACGAAGAACCCGGTCTTTTTATCAGATTTTGATTATGCAAGACGCAGGCTTGTTGCTGATAGGTTGGTTGATATTAATACAAAAAAAGTTATAGTGCCTTGTACTTCTCAGATACCAAGATTCTTTAAAGGGCTTCCTTTGGCTATGGATATGTTATCACAATCGGATGCACAAATAGAGACACCTTCATCTTGGCTTGCTTTTAAGGTAGAAGAAAGTCCAATAAGAATATTTTTCGTAAAACCTGGGGCAGAAACCCTGAGAGTCGATTCTTCTGCAGAAAAAAACGAGACGGAGTTGAATATACTTATAAGAAAAGAAGGAAACGTATCTGTAAACCAGACAGCATCAAAAGAAAAAAAAGATATTCCTAAACCTTCTCAAGCAGGCGGAAATATTGTAATAAAACCTCACATATCTTACGAAGGACATATGTGGTCTGGTCACGATTTACATACTGTGATAGAAAAAAGCACAGGTGTATCAAAGGCGATTATACCTAAAGATGCTCCTGGCGGGGTCTATGAGTTGTCTGTTAATCAATCAGGGTACTACTCGGTATTTTCTGACAAACATATCCCTATAGCTCTTTATGCTCCCGAAGGTTGGTACCCATTAAAAATGAATCCTCCAGTAAGAACATACTTTAATGTACCTAAAGGTGCAGATAAAGGAAGGATATTTTTTGAAAAAAAGACTAATCTATTTACTCCTAATGGAGAAACGTATAACGATGGTAAAGAAGTGTTTGGGTGGGTAGAAATTCCGAAGAACCTTTCTGGGCTCTGGGGATTTGAAAGTGTAGACCCTGGAAAAGTTAAGGTTGAAAACATACCTCCTTTTTTCGCAATAGAAAACCCTAAGTTATACAACATACCTTTAGAAAAAAAAGCGCCTCCTCTTCAAAAAGTTAAAGGCTCTCTTGATTGGGCTTCTAAATGGAGAGTCTTTGGACCTTTTCATCAATATGACCCTGTTGTACCGTTAAGTGTTTTAAGTTCTTATCCTGAGAAAATAAAAGTTGGAGAAAAAGAGGTCAAAGGTGTAGATATTGAGGTGTCGGATACTATTTATGATTTTCCTAATATACTCAAAGAGGAACAGAGTGGAAGTGTGGCTTATGTGTTCCTTACTTTCAACTCTAACAAAACACAAAATGTAACTTTAGGTATGGGCGCTGACTGGTGGATGCAGGTATGGGTTAACGGAAAACTTGTTCACGATTCAACTAAGACCAGTAATATTCACTTTCCATTTTCTATATGGAACCACCTTGTAAATGTTAGAGTTAAAAAAGGAGAAAACTTACTTGCAGTAAGGTTTGTTCGTGGAGGAGGTTCACAGCTTGCCCTTGGAGGACCTGACCAGTTGAGGGTAACTCCTCTGCCTTCTGATAATAATCGGTTTGTAGGTATGAGTGAAGCAGAAAAAGAATTTTCGGTTTTTCTTACAGGTGAAAGGTAATATTTTTTATAAAGTTGGAGGTATGTGAAGATGAGAAAAAATGTGTTATTGATGTTCACGGCTATCTTATTATGGTCGCTGAGTAGTTCAGCTGAAAATTTTAGGATAAGTATCAACGATGTATCAGGATTAAACACTGCTTGGCCGATAATCGCAAGTATACCTTTCCCAGAAGGAAATCTTACAGATTCTTCAAATATAAGAATAATGAGCGGAGAGAAAGAAGTACCTTCCCAGATTGACGTAACAGCAACCTGGCGCGACGGTAGTATTAGATGGGCATTGGCAGGGTTTACTGCATCCCCGCAAGGTAATTATAGGGTTGAGTTTGGGGAAGGTATCAAGCGAGGAAGATATCCTAACCCTTTAAAGGTAACAGAACAACCCAACGGCGGGTTTGAGGTAAATACCGGGGTTGCAATATATAGGTTCGCTAAAAATCAACTTCTCCCAGAAGAAGGTTGGCTGATTTCTGGTAGAGAGAAAAGACAGATATTGGAAAACTCTGGCGCAGGTGCCTACTTGATAGACAATGCCAACAGAGAAGCAAGAGTATCAGGGGAGGCATCTGAAATAACAAACGAGATACTTAAAGAAGGTTCCAACCGTTTAGCAATTAAACGTTCTGGCTGGTATGTAACTACCTCAGGAGAGAAACTTGCTCGGGCAGATATCTGGTTATATTTCACTGCGGGTGTGCCTTATGTAAGGATAACACATACACTTATCTTTACAGAAGATACAAATAAGGTATGGTTTAAAGATTACGGGCTTGAATTTAAAACACCTGAACAACCAAAAGATACATATTTTTCTCTCGGAGAACCGGGAAAAAAGGAGACTGTTAGTAGAATAATCAATAATAGTGATGAAACATATATACTACAAACCGATTACCCACATTTTGCTGAGAGGGAGTATCAGGCAATAATTGGGAGAAATGTCAACAACAAAGATACAACAGTTCTTGAAAAAAAAGTAGCAGGCGACTGGGGTTACGGAGATTATGGTAGTTACGGGATAACACTTGTAATGCCTTGGTTGGCAGAAAGGTTCCCTAAAGAAATCTCTTTTGGGCAGCGTGGTGCAAGGGCTGTTTTATGGTCAGGTAGAAGCGGTAAAGAACTCGACTTTAGAGCCAAAACCCTTGTAAAAGAGTACTGGCAAACCTGGGCAGAAAAAGGTCTGGGTAGCCCGGGGGCAAAAAAACTATCTGAATTTGAAAGTAATGCTCAAGGTTCAGCCAGAACCCATGATATATGGTTTCTACCTCACTTAGGAGAATATAAAGAGGATTTAGTAAGAAAAACAGCCACTGCAGGTGCAAGACAAGTCCTTGCTCTTGCCGACCCTGTATGGTTATGTAACACAGAGGCGATGGGGTACCCAATGTTACATAAAGATGTAGAAAGGTTCCCAGAAGAAGAGAACGCTATATCTGAATACTGGCAGAGGTTTATACTTCCTTTGCGGGCATTCCCTCATACTGGTTATATAGACTGGGGAAATTTTCCTACCTGGTCCTATGATAGTGTGGGTGGTCGTATTATGGCTCGTTTCCATATTTTATGTAATATAGACCGTTATAGTGTAAGGCGAGAACCGTGGCGACTTTTTGCTCGAAGCGGAGAAAGGACATATTATGACTATGCCCACAGATTTAGCCGCTTTAGCGGGGATTGGTATTTAATACATCATAACTCTCAGACCGCCCCTATGAAAAGGAGAGGTCATTTTATGTTTTGTTCTCAAGAAGGCGGAAAACTGCCTTTTGCGTGGGGACAAACAGGTAATCTTTACCTTACTAACGGAGGCGATATTGGTTGCTGGCTTCTGGAGTATTATCTTGCCGGGGACGAACGTTCTTTTGAACTCTTAAAAATGTTGAAAGAGTCGGTTAAAAAAAGATGGAAATCTTCGGGAGCAATAGCAGTAAACCAATCTAAAGTTGTAAGAGAACTGGTAACTTTGTCAATAATGGATTGGGACGAAGATATAATGCAAATGTCAAAAGAAGTAACACATTCAATGTTTGATTTAGAAAGCCAAAATGGTATCAAAATGTTTAAGCATAGTTATGGACCAATGTATAAAGACCATAGAACAAGCCATAATACAGTAGAATATTACCTTGAGACAAAAGATGAACTTGCAAAAGAAGCGTTTCTTAAACTTATGGACCAGAGATACCGTTTTGATAGACGGACAAGTTTTGTAAGTTATAAGAACTACTCAGGTTTTACCAGTTCCATAGCGTACTGGTTAACAGGTGAAGAGCGCCATCTTGTAGTTGCAGAACAATCTATAAAAGATGCAGTTAGATATATTAAAGAACAGCCCCTTTCGAAAACCCTAAAAACTTTTCCAGCAGACCCTCTCGATTGGAAAAAGATGCCTGATTATCTTGGTATATGGGAATGGCATAATCCCTTCATAGGACTGCCAACTGCCTTAAAACTTCTTTCAGAGGGAAAGAGTAGCGGTAAATCAATGCCATTGATAGTTCAATGTGTAGAAGAACCAAAAGGAGAAATTCTGTTTTTGCATAAAAAAGGTGTAGATACCAAATTGAATATATGTATAAAAATCAAGAAAGATCTTGAACTTTTGCCGCCTAAAATTATTTCCTATAAAACCAGAAGAGATGTTAAAGGGATTAAAACAGAGTTTGAAAAGATTATGGAAAGGGGTCCTTTCTTTACAAAGAAACCTGATGTTTATCCAGTATATTCTGATACTTTTCATCTAAATGTAACTGTTCCTTCAGAAACCCCTGAAGGTTTATATAGACTTTTTTTTACGCAGGATGTTACCTTTACCCTTCTTGATATAAACACACAAAAAGTGGCATTGTATTGTCCTGAAGGTTTCTGGTCAATTTCAATAGGACAGCATACTGGCGAAGGATCTTATGGGCGTTTCGGTGAAGGAATGCCAGCATATTTCAAAGTTCCTGCCCACATTGAAAAACTTGAAATATTGATTGGTTCTCAATGTCGTATCAGAAGGCCTGATGGCTCTGTAGCTCTTGATATGTCAGATGATAATATTGGGAGGCAGAATATTTCTGTGGAAGGTAAACCTGGCGTCTGGAGCATTGAACCTTGCATATACAATATTCGTGGCACTTGTGCGCCTTCTTTTGTTCGCCTAATCAATGTGGAACCAATAGTTTCGTTTGGTTCGGCTTCCTTACTTCCTGAAGTTGCTCCCGAGAAATTTGTTAAAACAAAAGAGGAAGTTGTTGAATTTTCTCCTGTGGAATTTGTCAATGGCTTAACTGGCAGGGCATTACATCTTTCCCAAAACAGCAAAATCTCTTTTAGTAGAGGTGAAGAGGTAGCAGGAAATGAAGGGTATGAGTTTTTTCCAGTTAAAAAAGGAACGATTGAGTTCTGGTTCAAATCTGATCGCTCAAATTACGAAACACCTATAAAACATTGGCAACTAATTTATACAAACTTTGTTAAAGGTCCAAATGTTGCAGTAAACCACAGATATAAATTTTTTCCAACAATAAGAAATATAGACAGTGTTTTAAGAACTGAGATTTTACCTGAAAAAACAGGGCAGTTTAAGTTGGGTTTTCAAGGAAGATGTTTTCTAAAAAGAGATGAATGGGTTCACCTCGCTTTTACTTGGGATGTTAAAGAGGGTGAAAAAAATATGGACGGCGAACTTACCACTTTTGTGAATGGGAGCAGAATCAATTTTAATTATACACATTTAGGGTTAAACTCTATAAAAAATAGTAAATCTTTTAAACTTTCAAAAGAAGAACAGAATGTGACTATAGGTCCGTTTGATGGAACAATGGACCTTTTAAGGATATCAGATATTGTTAGGTATGCAGAAGATTTTAAGCCATCAAAAAAGTATGGGCTTGATAAGAACACAAGAGTATTCTTTAATTTTGACGGTAACTTAAAAGGAGTATCGGCATTTACGAAAGCACTGGTAGAAGCAAAATAAGGATAAAAGATGAGGTTTCCCCTTGTATGTCATTCCGGGCTTGATCCGGAATCTCGCTTTTTACTACTTATTTTATATGGGCTAAATTAGAGATCCTGAAACAAATTCAGGATGGTAAAACTGGGTATTTAAGGCACAAAATAGGCGACTTTGACAGAATGGCAAACCCTAATTAGGAGAGAATTATGAAAACAATCAAATGTATAGTAATAACATTTTTGATTATATCTTGTTGGGTGAGAGGGGAAGATTTGGATATAAAGGAGTTGAAGGGTATACATATACCTGTTTGGGCAGAAAGCGCAGAAGTTTTTGCAGCCAACGAACTTGCCAAATACTTAAATAAGATGTCTAATCTAAAAATTCCAGTACATAAAGGGTTTAAAAATATAGAAAACCCTTCAATTGTTATAGCAAATATTTCTGTATCAGCAACAAGTAAATCTATCCCTAAAGAGTTACATACAGGTTTTAAGTACGATGGATACCGTATTAAAACTATAGAAAACAACCTATATATCGTCTCAAAAGAGTCTGGTGGGGTTGTTTTTGGTGCTTATGAATACCTGAGAAGGTTTTGTGGTTGTTCTTTTCTTGATTATGGGGAGAGAGGTGAAACAATACCTTTACGTAACAATGTTGGTTTTTTCGGCATAGATGTTCTGGATAACCCTGCCTGCTGGTACCGTAGTGTTCAAGCTACATCAGGTGAATTGGAAGAACCTCTTGTAAAAAGAGTAGATTGGATGGCAAAAAACGGGTTTTCTTATCTTCTGGTAGAGGTGCGTTCAATAGAGGCGTTCAATAAAATGAGAAGTTGGCTTATACCTGCCTTGAAAAAGAGAGGTATTAAACTTGTTTACGGGCATCATATTTTTGGGATACTGTTGGGGGATAGAAAACGTAGGGATTTTGATAAATTTTTTGAAGAACGGCCAGACTTTTACCCTTTGTTGAGCGATGGAAAAGAGAGATGTATTACAAAAATGCAACTCCAGTGGTGTATGAGTAACCCTGACTTAACAGAACTTGTATCCCGAAGCATAATAGAAATCGCTCGCAATAATCCTGAAGCAGATATTATCTCTTTTTGGCCTAACGATGGCCGTGCTCCTGCCTGTGAATGTGAAAGTTGTAAAGCGCTTGTAACAGAAGAGGATATAAAACAGACTGTTTGGCGCAAAGAAGGGGTATCTCCTGAAGGTAAAAGAGGAAACAGAGGTAAAATGAGAAAATATATAAATATGGCTAACACTGTTGCAGAAAACCTTGCTGAAGTTTACCCACAAAAAAAATTGAGTATTCTGGCTTATATAGATGTAGCCGACCCTCCAGTTGACGTTAAACTCCATCCAAATATAAGGGTTAATCTTGCGATATATTGGCGTTGTTCCAAGCATATCTTGACTGATAGTTCTTGTGAAATCAACAGACAGTACGTGGATATAATAAAAGAATGGTTGAAGGTTATTCCACCAGAAAACCTTACCCTTACCACTTATGAAATGGGGATGCACGCTTGGCGTTCTCTACCGTGGCCTGTGGTAAACAATCTTTTTGAAGAATGGCCGTGGTTAAAAGAGAAAGGGGTAGGAGGAGCCCGTATGTTATCTCGAACAAAACATATAGGAGTATATGGTTTGAATTTTCTTGCGGTAAGCCATAACCTTAGGGAAGATACAGTAAGTTTTAAAGAATTTGTATCAGATTATGCCAATAAGTTTTTTGGACCAGAAGCAGGACCTTTGATGAAGCAGGTTATATTTAGATGGGAAGAACGCACAAGAGGGGCTGATAATGACCACATACTTCCTTCACCTATGTTGAACCTTAACCAGATTTTTAGAGATGAAGATATAGAATATTGTAACACTCTCTGCAAAGAAGCTCTTTCAAAAACAACAGATTCTAAATATCAATGGCGTATTGAAAGAATACTCTCTATTATGGAATATGTTGCCCTCTATAAGAAGGGTATAACTTTTTATAATTTAAAGTTGAAAAAACAACTTGAGGGAGAAAAGCGGAAAGAATTGGAAGATTGGCTTGAAGAATTGAATTCTTTTGTAGAGAAACACAAAGCTCTTGATGACGATATTTTTGGTTATGATTTTATGCCTTCTTTGAGAAGAAGTTTTGAAGATAAAAAATAATTTTGATGTAAGTAAAACAACTGTTACCAAATAAAGAGAGAGTATATATAAGAAACCTGCATACAAACCTAACGGTTGTGTTAAAAAATAATGAAAAATAGTGCTTAACTAATAGGTTAAAACTTGATAAAACCTAAGGAATATGATAAAGTTTCTATAAAAATCTAACTATTAGGAGGTCCTTATGTCAATGAAACATAAGAACTTGTTTTTCTGCTTGATTCTCTTCTTTTTTGTCTTCACTTCTTTAAGAATCTCTGCTTCAGAAAAAATCACAATAGATTTTTCTGACCTGGCAAACATTCTTCCCTGGACAGAATCTTCTTGTGCCTTAAACGAAGGCGGTATCAAACTTTATAGTTGCAAAGAAAACATCTCTTCCTCAGAAAGGTACCTTGATATACTTGTAAAACTTGACACTACAATTACAGATATTAAAGGCACAAAGGTTATAGCCAGTCTTTATAGCAACAAAGACCTAAATAAAGCACTTGTT
>JALNXB010000065.1 GCA_023230585.1 bacterium | reverse complement strand
GGTATACCTGCCGAAGCTTGTATTTTAGCGTAGGTTGGCTTCGGCGGGTAAAGCTCGCAAGATAAACTGCAAAAGACGGAATGGGGGGCTGTTAACAAAAGGTCTAAGCCTTTTGTTCTTCTACTCTGAGCCTGTTAAGCCCTTCGGAGATGCTTTATATGCAGAAGGGTGAGTTCTCAGAGTGCCCGATTGTTGGGTAGAAGGTGTATGCGCCGTGGTCCCAGAGTGAGTAGACACCCCATACTTTTTTTATCCTTGTAACACCTTCTCTATCTTTGCTAAAGCCCAGTCCAACTCCTCTTTTTTTATAATAAGAGGCGGAGCAAACCTTATAACATTTTCGTGTGTCTCTTTGCATAAAAGCCCTTCTTTCATCAACTTTTCACAAAACCCACGAGCCCCACCCGCCTCTTGATGTAGTTCAACACCTATAAACAACCCTTTACCTCGCACTTCTTTAACAAACGAGCTTTTAATTTTTTTAAGTGACTCTAAAAAATAGTTCCCTAACACTTCAGAGTTTTCTATCATTTTTTCTTCAACAAGAACCTTAAGAGACGCTCTTGCTATAGCGCAAGCAAGAGGGTTGCCTCCAAAAGTGCTTCCGTGATCTCCCGGCATAAAGACACCAAGAACATCTTTATTAGAAAGAATAGCAGAGATAGGGTATAACCCACCAGAAAGGGCTTTACCTATCAAAGTAACATCTGCTTCTATACCTTCGTGCTCCTCTGCAAAAAGTTTACCTGTTCGCCCTAACCCTGTCTGTATTTCATCAAGAATAAGAGGAACATTATGTTTTGAACATATCTTACGAGCATTTTTTAGGTACCCTTCTGGTGGAACAATTACACCTGCTTCACCTTGAATTGGTTCAACAAGAAAACCAACCGTATTAGGAGTGATAGCTTTTTCTAACGCTTCTGTGTCTCCAAAAGGAATTATCACAAAACCAGGAGTGAAAGGTCCAAACCCGTCTTTATACTGTTTTTCGGTACTAAAACCAATAATTGTAATGGTTCTGCCATGAAAATTGTTATCACATACAATTATCTCCGCCATATTTTCTGGTACACCCTTCTCCTTGTACCCCCATTTTCTTACCGCTTTTATAACGCTTTCAACAGCTTCAGCACCACTGTTCATAGGTAGAACCATATGAGAATTGGTAAGTTTACAAATCTCTTCGTAAAATAGTCCCAGTTGGCTGTTTCTGAAGGCGCGAGATGTTAAAGTAATCTTTTTTGCTTGTTCAACCAGAGCGGCTACAATTTTTGGATGACAATGTCCCTGGTTGACAGCCGAATAAGCAGAAAGACAATCCATATACCTATTGCCCACAACATCCCACACCCATATACCTTCTCCTCTTTCAATAATAACATCCAGAGGTTTATAATTTTTTGCTCCATAAATATTTTCTAAATTAATATAATGTTGGGTATCCATTGGAATACTCCTTTTTATTTCTCATAAATCCTGTTTAATGCACCTATTATGCTATCAGGATGATTTTTTACAACTTTATATGAGGGCCTCATATTTTCGGCTCTATAAACATAAACCAATTCATAAGGCGGTGTTAATTTGACAATACCAAATTTTTCTTTTTTATACCTGTTTAATGCTTCCTCTGCCCCTTTTCTTATCTCTTCACGAGCAACCTCAGGGTGTAAATGTATAGCAGCGTTGTTTCTTGCACCATACTCTTCTGGGGTACATTCATCTCCTTTACCAGCAAGTATTCCTTCTTTTACTGCTACTGTTTTTATACCAGAGACAAGTTCTTCGGCTTCCTTACAAAAAGCCTTATCACCCGACCCAAAAATAACAGGTATATTGAGTTCACCAGCGCAGAGAGTAATCTGTCCAAACTCCCCTATTGAAACTCCGTTAATTGATAGGTCTAATATTCTAAAACTTTGGGTATGAGCAATGTGTGAAAATTCTGTACCTGCTTTTGCGTGTTGCCCGATAACAGCGACTGCATCAAAAGTTTTGTCAAGACCTAAAGGGTAAGGACCTTTGGGCCATCCTCTCTGGAATTTAACCCTCTTATCTAACGATAAAAAATCAACTCCACCGTAACCATTACCGCCGTGTCCATCAACTACAACGATTTCTGTTGCACCTGCATGAAAAAAACCTTCAACAGCTGCATTAATCTCTTTTGCAAGAAGTTTTCTGCTATCCTGAAAATGTCTACTATCACCATTTGCCCACCCTTGGTAGGTAATTACGCCAGCAACACCTTCTATGTCTGTCATTATAAATATTTTCATTGTAGCTCCTTAAATAGTAGGTTGAAATAACAGTAATTTTACACATTATAACATAAAAATAAATAATGAAGTATTTCATACTTGCTTTACTGCTGTTTTATGGAGTTGGGAGGAATGTTTTCTAATGACGTGGCAACCCTCGGAGGTACTCCGGATAAATCCGGAATGACATATAGGGGGAATCTCATCCCATTAACCTCTCTGCAAACCCTTGGGATTCCAATACCTATAATTCTCAAGGGGAGAAGGCAAAGAAGGGGAGTGAGTAGACACTACATACTTTTTTACCCCTATTGACAAAAGAGCCTAACTGTGTTAATTTATACATATATATAAAGTATTTATTAATGGATATTGGTAAGAAAAAGTGAGAAAAACAAATGGAAAGAAAAGGGCTTGGGCAGATTCTTCTTGAGAAAGGGCTAATAACCACTGAGCAGCTTGAGAGTGCTCTCATCCAACAGATTACAGACAACAGGTTTCTGGGCGAAGTTTTAGTTGAAAAAAAGATTGTTACAAAAGAACAGATACTTGAATGTCTTACAGAACAGAAGAAAGCTGCAACCGTCAACCTACAATCTATAAGAAATATTAAGCCAGATATAGTTCGGCTTATTCCTGAAAATATCGCCAAAAGATACAATGTTATCGCTATAGCAAAAGAAGATGAACGGCTTGTTATAGCAATGAACGACCCAACAAATATTGTAGCAATAGACGCTGTATCAAGGATGACCGATTCTCGTGTAAAAGTTCTCAAAGCAGACCTTGAAGATATAAAAGACTATTTAGAGAAATATTATGCAGATTCAGTTGACCTATCAAAAACAGCGTCGGCACTTGAAGCGTTAGGTACAGACGAGAACGGGCAGATAGATGTCCAACAATTGAAGGTAGCGTCTGAAGATGTCCCTATTGTTCAGTTTGTAAGTTCTCTATTCCTTGAAGCAATAGAAAAGAGAGCAACAGATATACATTTAGAACCACAAGAAACAAAGGTTTCAGTTAGGTTTAGGGTTGACGGTATTTTACAGAGAGTCAGTCCACCACCCAAAAGTTCTTATACAGGTATTGTTACCCGTCTAAAAATTCTTTCTAATTTAGATATTGGTGAAAGACGGCTCCCACAAGACGGTAGAACAAAAATTAAGACAGGTACAAGAGAGATAGATGTAAGGGTATCCACCCTACCCGCTATCCACGGAGAGAAGATTGTTATGAGGCTACTTGATAGACAATCCCTTGTAAAATCTTTTAAAGATGCAGGGTTTGAGACAGAAGAAGAAACTGCATATATGGATGGATTAAGAAAACCTTATGGTATGTTGATGGTTACAGGTCCAACAGGTTCAGGTAAGACCACCACCCTATACACAGGGTTAAGTTCAATAAATACTCCAGACAAAAATATTATAACTATTGAAGACCCTGTTGAATACGAGATTGAGGGTATTAACCAGGTCCAGATAAAACCTAAAATAGGGCTTACCTTTGCTGCTGTATTAAGAACTTTCCTTAGGCAAGACCCCGATATTATAATGGTTGGAGAAATAAGAGATTTAGAGACAGCACAGATAGCGATACAAGCCGCTTTAACTGGTCACCTTGTATTATCAACTATACATACCAACGATACAGTATCTACCCTTTCAAGGTTCAACTTTATGGGTGTGCCAACATACCTTATAGCAGAAGCTATGGACCTTATCATTTCTCAGAGGTTGGTTAGAAGAATCTGTTTAACCTGTAAAGAAGAAGATAAAGAAGGGAAAAAACTTCTTGAAAAGGTAGGTATAAACACAGGCAGGCATACCATCTATAAAGGGGTTGGATGCGAAGATTGTTCTTTTTCAGGATATTTTGGCAGGACAGCTATATTTGAAATATTAAAAGTAGATAAAGATATACGGACAGCTATTATTGAAGGGAAAAAAGAAGAAGAATTACGTGTTATATGCAAAAAGAAAGGTATGCCATTACTTAGAGACGCTGCATTAAAAAAGGTTCTTGATGGGATAACATCAGCCGAAGAACTGATTATCAAAACTACAATATAAATTATGCCAAAATACCAGTATACTGCCCGCGACTCAGAAGGAAACAAGGTTGACGGAATTATAAACGCGCCTTCAAGTTTAATAGTTGTTACAAGGTTGAGGAGCCAGAACCTTTTTCCTATAAAGATATATCTTGCCGGGCAGAGTGGAAGTTCAAGATTATCGTGGTGGGAGAAAGAACGTACCAAACGGGGCAGAGTTAACCTTAAAGAGTTATCTCTCTTTACCAGACAGACTGCCGCTATGCTTGATGCAGGTGTTGCTATTGTGGAACTTCTTGACGATTTAAGTTACCAGACACCCAACAGATATTTTTCTGCAGCACTACAAAAAATCAAAAAAGATATACAAGAAGGTAGCAACCTTTCTGGTGCAATCTCAAGATACCCAAAAATTTTCCCTCCCATATATATTGCCCTAATAAAGGCAGGCGAAGAGAGCGGAAATATAGCCGAAGTGTTGGCAGAACTTGCTGCCAACCTTGAAGGTCAACTTGAACTTATAAGTAAAGTTAAACAAGCCGTTAGTTACCCATTTGTTGTATCCCTCTTCTTTCTGGGTGTTATAGGGTTTGTATTCCTGTTTCTGCTACCAAAGTTTCAAGAAATCTTTAGCGATTTTGGCGCTAAACTTCCTGCTTTCACTCTATTTATTTTGGCTGTAAGCAAATTTCTTGTTGCTACATTTCCTTATCTAATGGGTGGAGCAATTCTTTTAATAATAGCCCTATTCCTTTTTTATAAGACCCCAACGGGTAGATTAAAGATAGATACATTTAAATTAAAATTCCCTGTCTTTGGACCTCTTATGTTAAAGGTAAGTTTTTCCCGATTAGCAAGTTCTCTTGCTACCCTACTATCTGGCGGAGTAACAATTGTTTTGGCACTCGATATAGTTGCCAAAACAGCAGGAAACGCTATGATAGAACAGACAATGGACAAGATTAGGGAAGGAGTTATTGAAGGTTCACTTTTAGGTACTGAGATGAAAAAATATCGTGTATTCCCTATACTTTTTGTACGTATGGTAACAGTTGGCGAAGAGACTGGAAAGATTGAAGAGATGTTATATAGAGTCTCAAAATTTTTCCAAGACGAAGTTGACGCTACCCTAAATGTTCTTGCTTCAATACTTGAACCCTTTTTAATTATAAGTTTGGGCGCTATTGTAGGGGTAGTTGTCTTTGCTATATATATGCCTATTTTTAACCTTGCAACTGCTGTAAGGTAGTGGTTCCTTCCTTTTGTCATTCCGGTTTATCCCGAGTACTCCCGAGGGACTTGTTCCGGAGTCACGTTTTTATTACCCCCCATTCCGTTTTTGCGAAGGAGTGAGTTTTACGACTGCGGCAATCTCGCCGAAGGCGGAAAGGAATGGGAAGAATGATAAAAACGAGGATTGCCACGTCGCAATCCCTCAAAAAGCATTCGGGCTAAGACGCTCCTCGCAAAAACAACAAAGACAAATAACCCCCTCACCTACATCCTCTCCCCCAGAGGAGAGGAGAGTTGGGGTGGAATATCACGCTTTTACTACTCCTGTTATACGAGATACATTAGAGATCCTGAGACAAGTTTAGGATTACCAAATGGACGGCTCGCAACTCAACAAAAAGGAAAAAAAGTTGCTCTTGTCAAAAGCATTCTTTAATGGTATAATCTTTCTAAATATAGGCGCCTATAAAGTTTGAAGTAAAGCAACTCATAACAATCAACTTGCAAACAAGGAGGTGCAAAAAAACAACTAAGAAAGTAGTTGGGTAAAAGTTCAACGGAGTAAAATTGTAAAAAAGGAGGAATAATGAAAAAAGCTTTAAGGAGTAAGAAGGGTTTCACCTTGATAGAGCTGATGGTTGTCGTTATTATTGTAGGTATTCTTGCAGCTGTATCGGTGCCTCTTTACAGGGCTCAGGTAAGAAAAGCCATCGCTTCTGAAGGTGCGGCACTTGTTGGCTCAATTAGGTCTGCCCAAAGAGTATACTATTCTGAAGAAAACGAATATTATATTCCAGGTGAAGATGACAATATAGCAGATGCACTTAATATTGAGACAACAGATAGCAAATATTTCTTATTGGAAGATGTCGAAATTACAAATAATGGTGGTGCTGGTTTCTTGGCTACTGCTAAAGGAGCTGAGGGCTCTACCGCTGAAAATATAGAGGTTTCTATAGACCAGGAAGGTACTATTAAATATTATGGTCTCCAACCGACACAACCAGATGGTGATTAATAGAGCGTTGCACACTATGTAGTTTGAAATATGAAGTTTAATACTCAAAGGGCTGGATAACCAGCCCTTTGAGTGTTTCCTGTTCTAATAAAATATGAAATATAAAACAGCGATAGATGTTGGTTCATCTTATATAAAGGTAATAGAAGGAAATGAGAAAAACGGGAAACTTTCAATTAGAAAAATCTTCTCCTGCCCCAACCCTATCACAAACATAAGAGAAGATCTGGTTGAGAGGGACCAGGATTCTTTTGTTAAATCTTTAAAAACTTCCTTAAAAAAAAATGGTGTTAAAGCCAAACATTGCATATCAAGCATAAGTGGTACCAACACCATAATACACTACTTTGATATACCCAACCTACCCTTAAGTGAAATTAGACCAGCTTTAAACCTGGAAATAATGCAGGTTACCCCCGGTGGTACTAATAACCTTGAATATGACTATCTGCTTATACCAAGAAAAGATAAAAGTAATACTGTTCTTTTTGTTGGTTATCCAAAAAAGAAGAGTGAGTTTTATGTAACAACCTTACAGAGGGTCGGCCTTAAACCCCTTGTTGTTGACCACGATTCATTTGCAATACTAAACTCTTTTAAGTATTTACATAAAGAAGATTTGCCCGACCCTCTCTTTATACTCAACTGCGGTTGTAAAAAGACCAACCTTGCTATTGCAGAAAATAATGGGTTTATACTTGTTAGAGATATCCCCTTTGGGGCAAGCCATATTACAAAAATTATTGCTGAGAAGAAAGGTTTTGAACTCGATTTCGCCGAAATTTATAAGACTAAAGAAGAAAATATTGAAGATATAAAAAGTATCATTATGGAAGATTTGGAGGAGTTGTTGTCAGAGGTTGTTACAGGTATAGAGTTTTTTAAGGCAAGAACAAAGAAGACCCCCAAAGAACTATTTTTAACAGGGGGCGGTGTAAAAATGCCGGGTATAGTTGGTATGTTCCAACAATCTTTACAGATTGATGCCCGTATATGGAACCCTATTGAAGAGTTATCCCCAAAAATACCTTTCCCAGAAGATATAATAAAAGACGGGACAAGTTTTTCTGTTGTACTTGGGCTTATATTGAGAAAATTACAATGATAGAACTTAATATTCTTAAGGAACGGCTTGAAAAATTTAAAAATAGGAGGGTTATAACCAACTTATTTATAATATATTTAGGTGGGCTTGCCTTTATATTGATGGTTTTAGGTATGACTTTTTTAGGTAATAAGGTCCAGATAGGAAAGATTGTATCTGATATAAGAAAGATAGAAGATAAGATGAATAAAGAGAAAGAGGTTATAACAGAAATAAAAACTAAAGGCGAAGCAACCGACAAACTATTAGAGGTTATGGCGTTTTTTATTTCAGAAAAAGAAAAGAGGGTTATTTGGACAAATAAGATTGGTTTTATTGGGAGGAATGTTCCTTATGGTATATGGTTGAGTAGATTATCTTTTACTATGCCGAGTAGTGCAAAAACTCTAAGAGTTATTAGTATTGAAGGTTATATGTTACCTGATATGGCAAACGAAAGAGAAACAATAGATAGGTTTGTAAGAAACCTTAGTCGAGGCGGTTATTTTGAAAATGTTAAATTACAAAAAGTTGCTAAATCAGGGTCTGAAGAGAACCAGATTGTATCTTTTAATCTTAAATGTGAAATGTTAAAAAAAGGCACCAAAGATGCTAAAACGGCTAATTAAAAAATATATTATATGGATGGTCTTATCTTATATATTGGTAGGGACACTATTTAGAACATTGGTTCTTTCCCCTCAAAAAGATACTATAAATAAGTATAAAGTAGAGAAGGTTCAAATAGAGTATGACTATATGAAGATGACAAGTTCTCCTGCTTTTTTGAACTCTATAAATACTGCAATAAGAGAGGCGTTGCTCCAGAAGAACAATTTTGAGTGGGTAAATACAGACCCAGAGGCAGATTCAAGTTTAGTATTTTATAATTATATTTTTCTGGTAGCAAAGCGGAACAACCTACATCTTTTTGAGACATTTATGCTTGATAGTGATACCAGAAGGAGAGATAGGAAACAATATTATTCTTGGAGTGTTAAACTTACTGGACATTATAACAATCTTTTAAAGTTTATTGAAGAACTTGAATTTGGAGATAATTTTCTTGTTATAGAGGGTATATCTATATCTGAAGGTGGAAGTAAAAATATTGAACCGATTTATGAGTTAAAAATTTTATGTTTAAAAAAAGGTGATAATGATACAGATTCTAAAACTTCTAAATAGATTATTTTTGTTGCTACTTACTGTTTTTCTTATTGTTAGCAATGGTGATGCTGCAAGTAGCAGTAAAAAATCTACTAAGAAGAAAATTAAGAAGAAAGATGTAACTGTTACAAGTATAGAAGAGAGTTTAGATAAAATCAAAGATTATTTTGATGACCTTTCTATTGGAGTGTCTCATAGAGGTGCTCCACTTAATAGGGACCCTTTTACTTCTCTTCTCAAAATAAGAGAGGAGCGTTTAGAAAGAGAACAAAGTGTTGAGAATAATATTAAGCCAATACTTGTTACAGGAAGGGAGAGTATAATAGCTCCTAAATTTGTTGTTACAGGGATACTTAAAGGGGATAAGTCCTCTTATGTAATTATAAATAATGAAGTAAAGAGAGAAGGAGAGTATTTGGGGGATTATCTGGTAAAAGAAATTATTGATTCTGAAAAGATTTTAATCTCTTACCGTGATACTACCTTTACGTACAATATTTACGATAAAGAGTTGAGAGAATTAAGAGACGCAAAAATAGAGGAAGAAGATACAATTTTAGAAGATGTTCCAGTAAAGGAACCTATAATTAAAGAGGAGAGTACCCCTTTAAATTTGGAACTGCAATAAGGGGGTAAAAAAGTATGGGGTGTCTACTCACTCTGGTACTACGGCGCATACACCTTCTACACAACAATCGGGCACTCTGAGAACTCACCCTTCTGCATAAAAAGCATCTCCGAAGGGCTTAACAGGCT
>JALNXB010000064.1 GCA_023230585.1 bacterium | reverse complement strand
TTTTGTTAACAGCCCGATTCTTGCTTGAGTTGTAGTAGCACCTCGTAATTCGTTCATAGACACATACTTTTTTACTGGAAGAAGAACAAAGGCAAGGATAAAAGAAAAGCGTATGTGGTGTCTACTCATACTCTCTTTGCCTTCTCCCCTTGAGGATGTTTGGGGTAGTAAGTTCTCAAGAGTTTGTAAAGAGGTTAATGGGATGAGGTTTATCCGCCGAAGCTTGTATTTTAGCGTAGGAGGAGGAGTAATTAGCAGACTAAAAGAAAACGAAAGACGTAACGATAAAGGATGAAGTTACCCCCACGCTTGTCATTCCGGACTTGATCCGGAATCTCGTTTTGTACGTTGTGCCTACTACCAACGTAGGTTAAATTAGAGATCCTGAAACAAATTCAGGATGGTAAAACTGGGTATTTAAGGCACAAAATAGGCTACTTTGGCAGAACGGCAAACCCTAATAGGAGAGAATTATGAAAACAATCAAATGTATAGTAATAATATTTTTGATTATATCTTGTTGGGTGAGAGGAGAAGATTTGGAGATAAAAAAGTTGAAGGGTATATATATACCTGTTTGGGCAGAAAGCAGAGAGGTTTTTGCAGCCAACGAACTTGCTAAATACTTAAACAAGATGTCTAAGTTAAAAATCCCAGTACGTAAAGGATTTAAAGATATAGAAAGCCCTTCAATTGTTATAGCAAATATTTCTGTATCAGCAACAAGTAAATCTATCCCCAAAGAGTTACATTCAGGTTTTAAGTACGATGGATACCGTATTAAAACTGTTGGAAACAACCTATATATCGTCTCAAAAGAGTCGGGAGGAGTTGTTTATGGTGCTTATGAATACCTGAGAAGGTTCTGCGGTTGTTCTTTTCTTGATTATGGGGAGAGAGGAGAAACGATACCTTTACGTAATAATGTTAAGTTTTCTGGCATAGATGTGTTGGATAATCCTGCCTGCTGGTACCGTAGCGTTCAAGCTATATCAGGTGAATCAGAAGAACCTCTTGTAAAAAGAGTTGATTGGATGGCTAAAAACGGGTTTTCGCATCTTCTGGTGCATGTTCGTTCAATAGAAGCTTTTGAAAAAATGAGAAGTTGGCTTATACCAGCCTTAGAGAAGAGAGGTATTAAACTTGCCTACGGACACCATATATTTGGGATACTTTTGGGAGATAGAAGCCGTAGGGATTTTGATAAATTTTTTGAAGAACGGCCAGACTTTTACCCTTTGTTGAGCGATGGAAAAGAGAGGTGTCTCACAAAAATGCAACTCCAGTGGTGTATGAGTAACCCTGACTTAACAGAACTTGTGTCCCAAAGCGTAATAGAAATTGCTCACAATAATCCAGAAGCAGACATCATCTCCTTCTGGCCTAATGATGGTCGTGCTCCTGCCTGTGAATGTGAAAGTTGTAAAGCACTTGTTACAGAAGAAGATACAAAACAGACTGTTTGGCGCAAAGAAGGGGTATCTCCTGAAGGTAAAAGAGGTAACAGGGGTAAAATGAGAAAATATATAAATATGGCTAACACTGTTGCAGAAAACCTTGCCGAGGTATACCCACAAAAAAAATTGAGCATTTTGGCTTATATAGATGTAGCCGACCCTCCAGTTGACGTAAAACTCCATCCAAATATAAGGGTCTGTCTGGCGGTATATTGGCGTTGTTCTAAACATACCTTGACCGATAGTTCTTGTGAAATAAATAAGCAGTATGTAGATGTAATAAAAGAATGGTTGAAGGTTATCCCTCCAGACAACTTGTACCTTTACACTTATGAAATGGGGATGAACGCTTGGCGTTCTCTACCGTGGCCTGTGGTAAACAACCTTTTTGAAGAATGGCCGTGGCTAAAAGAAGCAGGACTGGGAGGAACTCATATACAATCATTTACAAAACATATAGGAGTATATGGTTTGAACTATCTGGCAGTAAGCCATAACCTTAGGGAAGATACAGTAAGTTTTAAAGAATTTGTATCAGATTATACCAATAAGTTTTTTGGACCAGAAGCAGGACCTTTGATGGAGCAACTTATATACAGGTGGGAAGAACGTACAAGAGGGGCTGATAAGGACCATATAAGTCCTTCACCTATGTTGAATCTTAACCAGATTTTTAGAGATGAGGATATAGAATATTGTAACACTCTTTGTAAAGAAGCTCTTTCAAAAACAAAAGATTCTCAATATCAGTGGCGTATTGAAAGAATACTCTCTATTATGGAATTTGTAACTCTCTACAAGAAGAGCGTAATTTTTTATAATTTAAACTTGAAAAAACAACTTGAGGGAGAAAAACGTAAAGAATTTGAAGAGTGGTTAAAAGAGTTGGATATTTTTATAGAGAAACATAGAGAACTTGATGACGATATTTTTAGGGAGAATTTTGTGCCTTCTTTGAGAAGAGCCTTTGAAGATAAAAAATAACTTGGTGTTAGTAAAAGAAAAGTGTAAGATTTCTTCAAAACCAAACTTCTACTTTAAAGGAGTATGGCTTTTACAAAAGAACCAACAGAATTCAAATAGCAATTGTTACCTGTTATATTTTTTTAATCTTTTTCCTTTTGCTAAAAAGATTAAAATCAAGTAGAATGTTTTTTAAAACTATCATTAACCTGTTTGGAGTAATCTAAACACAACTAAGGAGAATAGAATGAGCGAATTAGCAATATATGGTGGAAAGCCAGCTGTTCCTACAGGTGCGATAAAACCTTGGCCTTATATAGGTAAAGAAGAAGAGGATATGGTTTTGAGGGCTTTAAGAAGCGGTGTTCATAATTTTGGACCTGAATGTAGAGCCTTGCAAGATGAGTTTGCCGAGTGGAATGGAAACAAGTATTGTATTACCACCAACAGTGGTACTGCTGCTCTCCATATGGGATTGGTTGCTTGTGGAGTGGGTGCAGGTGACCATGTTCTGGTAAGTGCTTATACTTGGTCTGCAAGCGCTACCTGTATTCTTCATCACTGCGCTGTCCCTATTTTTGCAGATATAGATTTTGATACTGTAAATATGGATGTTGATAAGATTGAATCCGCTATTACACCTCGAACAAAAGCTATAATAGCTATACATCTTCACGGTTTATCTCTTGATATGGATAAACTTATGGCTATAGCAAGAAAACATAATATTAAGGTCCTTGAAGATGCTTGCCAGTCTGTTGGCGCTCTCTATAAAGGTAGAAAGGTAGGTACTCTTGGCGATTGTGCTGCTTTTAGTCTGGCACATAATAAGAGTTTATGTTCAGGAGAAGGTGGACTATTTGTTACTGACGACCCTGCAATGCATGATAAAGCCAAACAGGTCTGGTCTTTTGGAGAAACAAAAATACCAGGTGAAGACCGTGATTATCATGCTTATATGATAGGTTGGATGTACAGAAATAATGATATTATAGCAGCTTTCGGTAGGTCTCAGTTGAAAAAACTTGAAGATAACCTGAAGGTTCAAAGAGAAAACGCTTTAAACTTTCACGAACAGATAAAACATCTTGCTCCTAAAGGTCTTATACTTCCTTTTGAACCAGAAGGCGAATACCACCATACCTGGTATGAGTACGTTATTAGACTTGATATGGATAAGATTGGCTGGCAGGGTGACCCTGGAGTCTTTAGAGACGCTGTCAATAAAGCTCTAATGAAAGAAGGGCTTAGGACTGCTATATGGCAAAGGATGATACTCCCTGAGATGACAGTCTTTAAACATAGAAACGCCTACGGTCTTGGAGTCCCTTGGAGTATTGATAATGCTGGTGAAGGTGTTGAATATAATGCCGAAGATTACCCAAACGCTGTAAAACACTCAAGAACACATATAGGTATAAATATGCCTCTTAGAGCACCAAATGGACCTGAAACAGTAAAACTGCTTGCCGAAGCATATAGCAAAGTGTTGGATAACCTTGACAAGATAGACCCTGAAAGAATCAGTAAAATAAAATAATTTGGGTTTATCAAACAATTTGTATATTTTTCACTGGAAAGGAAAGCATAAAGGAAAGGCGTATGTGGTGTCCACTCAATCTGGTACTACGGTGCATACACGCCCCTATTCCGTCTTTTGTATTTTAGCGTAGGAGGAGGAGTAATTAGCAGACAAGGAAAAATACGAGAAACTACCCTTGCATGTCATTCCGGACTTGATCCGGAATCTCGTTTTTACTCCCCCTGTTACGTAAGTTAAATTAGAGATCCTGAAACAAGTTTCGGATGACAAATTGGGGCGTTATGATGGCAAAAAGCGCCACATAACCAAATGCGGTAAACGAAAAACTCAACAGGAGGGACCTTATGTGCGAAATAAATAATTGCAAGGTTGGCGTTGCACAGATAGATATTACACCACCTCTCGGTACCGAGTTAGACGGATATTTTCAAAGAAGAGTAGCCAAAGAGATAAAGAGTCGCTTATACACAAAATCAATGATAATAGAAGCAGGTGGTAAATATATAGTTTTTGTTGTTAGTGATGTTTGCTGGACACCAGAACATATTGTGGCTAAAGCTAAGAAAAGAATAGAAAAAGCTTGTGGTATTCCAGCTGGTGCTGTTATTATTTCTTCAACCCACACACATACTGCTCCTGTAATAGATACAGTTAAAGGGATGCCTTATTCTGCCGACCCAAAATATGTGCAAGAGTTTACCGATAACCTTGTTAAATCTGTTGTTGACGCATACAATTCTATGTTTGAGGCTGAGATTTACCAAGGGAAAACAGACGCAGAAGGTTTTTCTATATATAAGTTATGCAGGCTTAAAACAGGGCAAGATGTATATGATATTAGACCTATGGATGGAAGTAAAGACGGTCGGATAGGTTTTTCTGGGGAACTTGATAATTCAGTACAGGTGTTATGTGTAAAAGATAAAAATAAGGAAGTAAAAGCGTTTGCTGTAAACTATGCGTGTCATCCTAATAGCGGACCTGAAGTTTTTTGGGCAGAATGGCCTGGCGATATAGCAAAAACTATTGCTTCTGTTTACGGCTCTGATGTCCCCTGCCTCTTTTTACAAGGGACAGCTGGTGATGTTGATTGTATGCCCAAGTTACCTCACGAGCAGATAGGGCGAGGTATTGCTGGTGCGGCTATTATGGCTGTGGAAAGAGCGATAAACCCTATAAAAGTTTTACCTATAGATTGGCGTTTAAGATATATACCTATCCCGAGAGCAGTAAAAGATAGCGAGAGCGATAAATTTATAGATTCTCTTAGAAGAAATCCTAAGATAGGAGAAATGGAAAAAGTTTGGATAGATTTGTATGATTCCTGGAACCCTGAACCTAAAGAAAGACAAGTACCAGTTCAATGTTTGAGGTTAGGAGATACAGCAATAGTTGCTCTTAAAGGCGAAATTTTTACTCCACTTGGGCTTGAAATAAAAAAGTTTTCTCCTACTCCAAATACTCTTGTGCTTGAGTTAACAGACGAAAAAGAAGGTGGGTACGTTCCTTCTGTTAGCCAAGCAAGGCGAGGCGGGTACGGGGAGATTCCTTTTATATGTAGACAGCTTGCACCAGAAGCAGCTGATATGATGACCAATTCTGCCATTGAGATGTTGTGGGAGATGTGGGACGTTACTTCATAAACACTCCTTGTAGAAAAAAGTTTAGTAAACCACTATGGAGGTAGTATATGAAAATTGTTAGATACGTTTTCTTGTTTTTTGCGGTTTTAGTTTTTGGATTAAAAGCGCAGGATGAAGGGTATAAGAGTTGGGTTGAAAGAAGAGATAAACTAAAAGAAGATATCAATGTTGTAAGGTACTACACTTTTGAAGATATTGTAGATAGTAAATCTATGCTTACAGACTTTAGTCCAAACAAAGCTCACCTTAAATTTGTACCATATACAGATAGAACAACAAAAACTGTTTACGATGATTTACAGGTTGTTGAAGGTAGATGGAAAGATAAGAAGGCTGTACGGCTTGATAGAGGGTACTATCAGGGAGCATCCTACAATATTGATAACAACCAATTTTCTGCTGAGGTGTGGTTTCGTAGGCAAGGCGAAGGTAGCCAACCGCCTCCAAAGGGTAGGATAAGCAGAGGACACATTTTCTCAGTTGAAGGGTTTCGGGCTGGCTGGCGGCTGACTACTGCTTATGAACCAACATCAAGTGTAACGTTTTCTTTGGGCGCTGAAGGCGGTAGCGATAGAGCAGGTGCAAATGTTGTGGCAACAACTCCTATGGTAGATAACGTATGGCAACATCTTGTCATTAGTTGGGATGGTAAAGATATGAAACTATACCATAACGGGCAACTGGTTGGAAAAACAGGGTATGAAAAAGAGTATATATCGGCAAACAACCCAAACTCTTTCAAAATTGGTTTTGCAGGTATGGGTATGGGGGCTATAAAATTAGATATAGACGAGGTGGTTATATATAATAAGGTGTTGACAAATGAAGAAGTCTCTAATTTAAGCAAAGGACCGGCAGGCATATCTAAAGAAGAGGTTTTTAAAAGAGCTGACCTATTTTTAAAAGAAGGCGACTACAAAAAGGCAAGGGCTGAATACGAAAAACTCAAAGATATCCCTGATGAAGGTAAATATCTTGCGCTTTTCAATATAGCAGAAAGTTATAGAAGAGAGAAAGATTACAAGAACGCACATAATGTGTATAAAGAGATAACCTCTATACCTGATATTAAACCCTATTACCTTGTTGACGCTCTATTTAGGCGGGCAGAGGTGTGCCTTGAAGAGAAAGATTATCAAAGCGCAAGAAATCTTTACCAACAGGTGAAAGAGGTAGATGGAAGAACTAAAAGACAGACCTTCAGAGCAGATATATCTATAGCAGATACATACAGAGTAGAACGTAAATATTCTGTCGCAAGAAAGATGTACGAGAAAATGTTAAAGATGGAGGAAACATTAAGTTTTCCTAACGATGTCAACCGTCTTGATATAAGGGAAAAACTTGAAAATATTGAAGGACTTGCAGACGGAAAAATAGAAAAAAGTAACCAAGATAAGATTTTTGAGTGGCTCAGTAGCCCAAAACAAGCGATATACGTTTCATTAAAAGGGAACGATAAAAACAGTGGAACCAAAGCAAAACCTTTTGCCACTATACAACGAGCCCAAGAAGAAGTAAAAAAGATAAAAAGTTCAGGTGGAGTAACAATATATCTTAGAGAGGGCACATATTTTTTAGATAAATCTTTGGTGTTTACAGAAGAAGATTCTGGTCTTAAAGATTTTCCTGTTGTTTATAGAGGGTACCCTAAAGAGAATGTACGTATAGTTAATGGGGTACTTATAACAGATTTTAGGTTATTATCAGACAAAACTGTACTGGATATGCTCCCTAAAGAAGCGAAAGGTAAGGTATATGTTGCTAACTTGAAAGAATCAGGAATAACCGATTACGGCAAACTTGTTAATAGAGGTTACGGTTCTACAAGTCCATCTGCAATGGAACTTATTTATAACGGTAAAATTATGCAACTTGCACGATGGCCTAACGACAGTTGGCTTAGAGTTGCGGGGTTGCCTAACCCAAAAGGTGATTATGTATCTCGTAACACTCCTTACCAGTTGGGTAAATTTATCTACTCAGAAGATAGACCAAAACGGTGGAAGAACGAAAAAGAAATATGGCTTAAAGGGTATCTTGGACCTAAAGTCCCTTTTGTGCTTAAACATTTGAAAGTTACTTCCATAGAAACAGATAAAAAGGTGATAAATGTAGCAGAAGACCCAAGATGGGCATACCGTAAAGACCCTAACTACGGTGTTGGGTATAGGATAGCACCTCAAGAACCCTATTTTGTGTATAACCTTTTAAGCGAGATAGATATGCCGGGAGAATGGTATTTAGACAGGCAAGATGGTAGGTTATATTTTTATCCGCCTGGCGATATTAAGAACTCCGAAATTATTGGCACATTAAACGAAGAACCTATTGTAAAACTTGATAATGTATCTAATATAGCGTTTTATGATATTGTTTTTGAAGGGGGACGAAACAGCGCTTTTGATATCAAAGGTGGGTACAACAATATTATTGCAACATCAACAATAAGAAATACAGGGCAGTGGGCTGTCTGTATTGATAGTGGGTGGGAACATAAGGTTGTTGGTTGTGATATATACGATGTTGGGGAAGGAGGCGTTTCTTTGAACGGAGGAGATAGAACAAAACTTATACCTTCCAGACACCTTGTAGAAAATAACCATATATACCGTTTTAACAGGTTTGATGGCGGGTATCGGCAGGCAGTAGAGATTAACGGAATAGGTCAACTTGTACGGCATAACACTATCCATGACAGCCCGCATCAGGCAATATTTTTTGACGCTAACGACCATATTATAGAGTATAACGAACTTCATGACGCTCCAACAGAAGGAAGAGAGATAGGTGCTATCTATATATATGGAGCAAACTGGCCCTTAATGAATAGAGGCACAGTTATAAGGAATAATTTTTTTCACCATATAAGCACCCATTCTTCGCCTAACCTTACTCACGGTTTAAACGCCATACATATAGATGCAGTTAACGCTGGACTTGTTGTTGATAACAACATATTTTATAAGTTTCCTACTGGTATATCAAGCACCCAGCCGGGCAACTATTTAACCAACAACCTTTTTATAGAACCTGCAAACAATTCAATAGGTCAAGGAGACAGGTCCAGTATTTTCTTTAAAAACCGTGATATAGATGCAGGTCCAAACATTTTCAGCATGAACAACATATCTCGAAGACTTAAAAGCGTTAACCATAAATTACCGCCTTGGAGTTATAGGTACCCGCCGCTTTTACCTATGCTTGAACTCGACCCTTCTCAATGGGCAAAAATACAAGGAAGCGTAATAACAAGAAACGTGAATACAGAAGGAAAGTTTATATCTTTTGGTAGAGGAATGAAAGATATAACTATATTTGAAGATAATTGGGATGGACAAAAACCCGATTTTAGAGATATTGAAAATATGGATTTTACCATCAGACCAGGGTCACAAATTTACGAACTTACAGGGTACGAAAATATAAATACCAAAAATATAGGTGTAAGTAATACTAAACTTAGAGCAAGTTGGCCCATAAACCGAAAAAAAGAAGATATAGGCAAATACTATAAATCTGGTTATACCCCAATAGGTGATATAAAAATGGCTATGGGAGAAGTAAAAAGAGTTTATCCACCTCTCACATATTTGGTAACTCCTATAAAACACTCTATAAAATTGGACGGTAAACTGGATATTAAGGAGTGGCAGGATATTAACAATCCAAGTAAAACAATGATTATAGACAGAGACCACTCCAAACTTGGCAAGAAAGGACCTAAAAGTTATGCGTGGCTTTCGTATGATAACGAAAACCTTTATATTGCGACTAAACACGAACCCGACCCCTGGACAGAAGATATGCCTGCAAAGTTAAAAGACCATATCCCTGCCTTTGAGGTATCTATAGAAAGCCAAGCAGGTCCTCATAGCTCAAGGTGGTGGATGGAAGATATGCCTACTGGACCTATATATATTTTTTGGGTTCGTTCTACGGGTAATGTAGAGGTTATGAACAGCTTTTCGATGCCGTTTAGTAAGGTTCAAGATATAGAGAAATCTATTGAGTACGGGGTTTCTGTTGCCAACAAAGAGACAGGAGAATGGACTTCTGAGACAAAAATACCGTTCTCAAGTATAGGTATAAACCCGCACGAAGCAGGCGAGTTACGTTTCAATATTGGTGTATGGAAAAGAGAGTGCTGGGTTGCGTGGGTACCAACAGGGTCCTCAGTATGGAGGCTGGAAAACGCTGGGTTTATAAAGTTTGTCAAATAAGGGACAAAAAAGTATGTGGTGTCTATTCACTCTGGTACTACGGCGCATACACCTTCTACACAACAATCGGGCACTCTGAGAACTCACCCTTCTGCACAAAGAGCGTCTCCGAAGGGCTTAACAGGCTCAGAGTAG